>DATGHU010000028.1 GCA_035307765.1 bacterium
ATTCTGACCTACAATCTGGATCGAATGGTGACGATCGGTGCGACGCGGTAGTTTCGGGCGAAAGGACCCGCTCATCCCTTCAGCCCGCTACCGGATCTGTACCAGATCCGTTGTTCGAGCTGCATTTTTCATGGCGAACTATCTAGTGATCCTGTCCGCGGCGTCCCGCTTGAATATCCGCCAGGCCGTTGCCGCGTCGTTTGCCACGGCGGGGATCATCGTGCTTCTCTGGATCCGGACGACGGGACGAGTCACCCTGATCACCCCGGGGTTCGAGGTCGGGACGTTCATCTCGGGCGGCTTCCTCTTGGCGCTGATCCTTGGGGTGCTCACCCAGGAGAAGCGGTGGATCGCCGTCCTCTACCAGACCCAAGCGCGGCGCACCGCGGAACTCGAAACCCTGCATCGCCTGGGCGAGCACCTGCGGGCCGCCAGGAGCACCGACGACATGTTCTCGGTCGTCACCGCGGAAGCGATGCGGGTGACGGGCTCGGACCACGCGGCCCTCCTCCTCCCCGACCCCGACCGCAGGATCTTCACCCGCGTCAGCGTCTCGGGACTGCTCCCCGACCTGGAGGGGGGGACGCTCCCCTATCCCAACTCGATCGCCGCCCGGGTCATGGATTCGCAAACCCCGATCCGCGCCGAGGAGGGAACCACCGAGGCCGCCCCGTCCGAGGGCGGCGATCGCCGCGACCCGGAACGCGTCCTCGGCCCCACCGTCTACGCCCCCGTGGGCACGGCCGAGGGCCAGGTCGGCGTGCTGGTCACCGCCCGCAGGCGCAGCCCCGGGGGGCGCCCGTTCGGCGATGAGGAGGTCCGCCTGCTGGGGGGGATCGCGGAGATTGCCGCAAGTTCCATCCAGCGCGCCCGCCTGCACCAGGATCTCGAAGAGGCCTACATCCAGATGGTGCTGTCGCTCGCCGCCGCGGTCGACGCCAGGGACACGTACGCCGCGGACCACGGCGAACGGCTCTCCCGATTGGCCGAGGCGGTCGCGCGGGCGATGGGCTGTCCGGAGCGTGAGATCCAGGATATCCGCAGGGCGGGGCAGCTGCACGATATCGGCAAGATCGGCATCCCGGACAGCATCCTGCACAAGGCGGAGTCGCTGTCGACCGACGAATGGTCCGTGATGCGTCAGCACCCGGCCATCGGCTCTGATATTCTGAAGCCGCTGGTCCGCATGCAGCCGGTGGCGGCGCTGATCCGCCACCACCAGGAATCGTGGGATGGGACAGGCTACCCGGACGGCCTGCAGGGCGAAGAGATCCCGCTGGGAGCCCGCATCCTCGCCGTCGTGGATGCGTACAGCGCGATGACCGATGATCGGCCGTTCAAACGGGCGCGTCTCCACGAAGACGCGATCCGCGAGATCCAGCGGCACGCCGGGAAGCAGTTCGACCCGCAGGTGGTGCACGCCTTCTGCCGGGTGATCCCGGAGCTTCGGCCGCGCACGCTCGGATCCCACCGCGATGTCCGTGAGACGTAGGGGGCCGCCGAGGCACCGCCCGCCCGATCCACCGGCCGACGCCAGTTTCCCTCAACATTACCCGCGGGTCGGTCTGAGGATGAGAGGAGTTGGGCATAAGATCTTGAGTACAAGGCCCTGAAGATAGCGAAGCACGGACCGCTCGAGCGTAGCGGTGATCGGAGGCCATGCCGACGACTAACGGACCAGGCCGCGTGCGCGAGCGGTCGTTGGGCTCTTCCCGTGTCTCGCTCGACCGCCGGCCGGCCCCAGCGCCATGAGCGCCGAGCGCACCTCGGCTCTGGCGAGGACGGCTGATCTGCGCGGCAGCGGACCCCCTCGGCCCACCTCCGCACCCCTGCGCGTGCTGATCGTCGAGGATCAACCCGACCACGCGGAGCTGATGGCACTCGGCCTCCGCCACGCGGGGTTCGCCCCGCAGTGGCAGCGCGTGGAAACCGAGGAAGAGTACCTCGCCCACCTCACGCCCGTCCCCGATCTCATCCTCTCGGACTGCGCCCTGCCGGAGTTCGGGGCGGCGCGGGCGCTAGAATTGCTCAAGGATCGCGGGCTCGATATCCCCTTCATCGTGGTCTCGGCCACGATTGGGGAAGAAACCGCGGTGGCGCTCATGAAATCCGGAGCCACCGACTATCTGCTGAAGGATCGGTTGACACGGCTCGGCCATGCCGTCGGCCGAGCGCTCGAACAGCAACAACTTCGAAGGGAAAAGCACCTCGCCGAAAATGAGCTCCGGACCAGCGCAGAACGCTACCGCAGCCTGTTCGAAGGGGTCCCGGTCGGCCTCTACCGGAGCACCGCGGCTGGCGAATTCCTGGACGCCAATCCCGCCTTCCTGCGGATGCTGGGCTACCCCGATCTCGAAACGCTGAAGTCGGAGGGCGCCGTCGGACTCTACGTGGATCCCGACTCGCGGCGCCGCTGGGTCGCGCAGCTCGAGCGCACGGACGCGGCCGCGGAAGTTGAGAGCCGGCTCCGCCGCCATGACGGAACGCTGATCTGGGTGCGGGCGAGCGCCCGACTGGTCCGCGATGCGACCGGCCAGCCCCTGTACGTCGAAGGGGCGACTGTGGACATTACGGAGCGCAAGCGGGGGGAAGAAGAGCTCCACCAGCGGGCGGCCGAACTCGAGGTCTTCTACGAGGTGGGCCGGAAGCTACGAGAAGCGCAGAAGGCCGAAGACATGTACCCGATTCTGGTCGAGCATTCGATGCGCATCCTCCGGGCAGAATACGGCATGTTGGCGCTGCTTGATGCCGACCACCAAACGTTTACCCGCCTCTGCACGCTGGGCCTGGTCGACGAAGGCCCGGGATCGACCTTCCCGGTGGCCGGGAGCCCGACCGGCCAAGTCGTGGAGACGGGAACGCCCTACGTCGTCGCCGAGCTCGGCAAGGAACAGCGTCCGCTGTGGTTGCAGGTGCCCCGCTATCAGATGCTGGGACCCCTGGTGATCGTGCCCGTCCGATCCGAACAAGAGATCGTCGGCACGCTCGGCATCTCTCGGGCGAAGGGGCCGACCGGCGTGCCATTCACCGACGCGGAAGTGCGGCTGCTCGAGGGGATTGCCGAAATTGGCGGCACCGCGATTCGCGGCGCCCGATTGCACGAGACCCTGGAGCAAGCGTACATCCAGATGGTCCTCTCGCTGGCACGGACGGTGGACGCCCGCGACTCGTACACCGGGTCGCACAGCGAACAGTTGGCCATCTGGGCCGAGGCCGTCGCCAGGCGGTTGCGCTGCAGGGAGGGCGAGATTCAGAACATTCGCTGGGCCGCCCTGCTCCACGACATCGGAAAGATCGGGGTGTCCGACGAGATCCTCAAAAAGCCGGGAGCCCTCACCGACGAGGAGTGGATCATCATGCGGGAGCATCCCACTGTCGGCGAGGAGATCCTCCTTCCGGTGGACCGAATGAAGGCGGTGGCGAAACTGGTCCGCCACCACCAGGAGCATTGGGACGGCACGGGGTATCCCGACGGATTGAGAGGCGAGCAGATCCCCCTGGGAGCCCGCATCCTGGCCGTGGTCGACACGTATGGCGCGATGGTTGACGACCGGACGTACCGACGGGGACGCCCTCACCAGGAGGTCATCGCGGAGCTCCGGCGCTGCGCCGGCAGTCAGTTTGACCCCCGGGTGATCGAGACGTTCTTTCAGGTGTTGGAATCGCACACCCACCCCAACTAAAGATCGCAATGAGGGGCCGTATCGCGGCCCGCTCGACGGCCCACGATACGCGTCCCAGGAAACCCGAACCACTCCCGCAGCCGGCATCGCCGCACGGCCTGCTGAGGATTTGACCTCCAGAGTCCGCTCGGGTGGTGCGGGAGGCGGTGCTGCAAGACGTAGAGAGAGGATGACCCGGGGATCTGCGGTCACACCAAGTCCGTCAAATGGAGCCGGGACGCCCGGCGACGGAGATCCGGCGAATGGCCGGGAGCAGTTCGGCGGCCCAAAGATCGAGCACCGCGGGATCGTAGATGTTGAAGGTATCATCGACGAGCACCAGGGTATCGAAGCCCAGGTCGGCCAGGGTCCGACAGTAGGCGATGGCCTGCGGGATCGACATCGAGCCGCGCCGCCCGTCGCGGGTCACGTGCAGCTTGCCGTACAAGGTCTTCTCGATGGCCTCATAGGGGCGGCCCGACCGTTCGCAGTGACCGCGCAGGATCGCCAGCTTATGGGCGAGTTGGTCGGGGGATAGGCGGCCGTCGAGGTTGCACGCATCGGCATACTGGGCGACCAGACGCAGCGTCTTTCGTTCTCCGCCTCCACCGATCAGAATCGGTGGGTGTGGGCGCTGGAGGGTCTGGGGGACATTCAGTGTGCGCTCCAGCTGATAGTACCTGCCGAGAAATGGCTTGGCCTCCCCATACTTCCCGGCGTCGGCCCACATTTGCCGCGCGATCTGAACGGTTTCTTCAAGGCGCTCGAAGCGCTCCTTCGTGTTCGGAAAGTGAATGCCGAGCGCGCGGTGCTCCTCCTCAAACCAACCGGCCCCAATTCCGAAGATGGCCCGGCCGCCCGAAAGCAGATCGAGGGTGGTGACCTGTTTCACCAGCACGCCGGGATGACGATACGTGGCCGAGGTGACCATGGTGCCGAGTCTGATTTTACTGGTCACGCCGGCAATGAAGCTCAGCGTCGTGTAGGCTTCGAGCATCGCGCGGTCGGTGATCCCCGGTCCCACCGGCGACTGGTCCCAAAAGAAATGATCCCAAACCCAGAAGCTCTCGAACCCGATGGCTTCCGCACGGCGTGCCACCTGAGTCAGTTCCGCGCCAAGGCTGGCCGGCCCGCCGGGGTTGACAAAGTTGGCCACGTTCAGACCAACACGCATAAAGGGTGCGCTCCTCTCGCCTCGCGTGGTGCGCGGAAGATTGTCGGGAGCTGAGGCGCCATGCCACCCTCGCACGCCGCACTTCGCCCGGCCAGAACGGGAAACGCCCGAGGCCGAGGGCATCAACAACTGCCCCCACATCCGGCCGCAGCGCCTCCTGAGGTCGCAGGGTTCCCCGGTCTGAGTCGCAAGCTGTGGCCATTAGGTGCGAGGGCGACCCGAGCGTTTCCTTCCTATGGCCGCGGAATGGTGGTGTGAGTGTCAATGATGGAGTGAACTCCTGCAAATCAGGCGGTCAAGGCTTGGCTGGCTTCTTCCCGCTCCGCCGACCCCCTGATGCGGGACGGTTTGGTTGGTATCGGGCGCACGAGCGATTTCTCGGCGAGCGCTCGCGCCGTAGAGTAACGGGGCATCGCGTCCCACATTGCGCTTGCGCGAACCCCGCTGGATCGTTAACATTCGAGAGAAAGCGGGTAAGCATGCGGCGCCCGACGAACATTGGCCGCAAACTCGCGGCTTGTCGCGCCGCAGATGTCACGGTCGGTCAGAACGCTCCAAGGGAGGGGCGCTCCATGGGCTCTACGCACCGCACGATCCGGACGATGTGCCCCATGAACTGTCACCCCACGCTTTGCGGGATGCTGGTTGAGGTGGACGACGGGCGACTCGTCGGCGTGAAGGGCGATCCCGAGAACCCGGACAGCCACGGCTTCCTCTGCATCCGAGGGCAGGCCTCTCGCGAGATCATCGGGAATCCGAAGCGGTTACTTTTCCCCCTGATCCGCGACCGGAGAACGGAGGACGCCTGGCGGCGGGCAAGCTGGGACGAGGCGCTTGAGCTGATTATGGCGCGGATACAGTCGGCGGGGCGCGAGGCGGTGGGGTTCTGGCAGGGCCATGGTCATTTCGCCAACAACTACGGGGTGCGCGTGGCCTCTCAGCTCCTGCGACGATTTGCCAACTTCTACGGCTGCCAGTGGTGGAGTCCGACGATGATCTGCTGGGGCCTGGGGGGCTTCGGCATCGGGCTTACTGGCCCCCTGGAGACGAACACAAAAGAGGACATGGGTGCGCACGCCAACCTCATCCTCCTCTGGGGGGCGAACCTGGCAAGTCAGCCGAACACCGCCCGTTTGCTCGCTACGGCGAAACGGCGCGGAGCCGGGGTCGTCACCATCGACGTGCGTCACACCGAGGCGGCGGCGCAGTCGGACGAGGTCTTCGTGATCCGGCCCGGAACCGACGCCGCGCTCGCTCTCGCGCTGATGCACGTGATCGTCGGCGAGGGGCTCTACGACCGCGAGTTCGTGGAAACGCACACGGTCGGATTCCGCCAGCTGACCGAGCACGTCAAGAACTATTCTCCCGAGTGGGCGTCGCGCGAAACGGGGCTCGCGGCCGATCGGATCGTGGCGCTCGCTCGCCGGTACGCCTCGGTACGGCCGGCGATGATCCTCCTCGGGGGAAGCTCGATGCACAAGGGCGCGAACGGCTGGCAGGGGGCCCGGGCCGTGGCGTGTCTCCCCGCGCTCACGGGGAACCTCGGCGTCCCTGGCGGGGGCCTCGGCCCGCGCCACGGAGGCGCGAGCCACGGACAGGCCCTCGGGAACATCACGGCGGTGGGGCGCCGGCCACCGGGGCGCTACATTCCCAACCAGATGCCCCGGATCACCGAGGCGCTGCTCGATGGCAGCATCCGCGCCCTTTTCCTCCTCGGGACCGACATGCTTTCCTCGTTTGCCGACGCCGAGCGCGTCGCCGCGGGACTGGCCCGGACCGATCTGGTCGTCATGCACGACCTCTTCATGAACGAAACGGCCCGGCGCTTCGCCGACGTGGTCCTCCCCGCGACGGCGTGGCTTGAGGAAACGGGCTGCAAAAGCACAAACACCCACCTCTACCTGATGCCGAAGATCCTTGAGCCGGCGGGCGAGACGCGGTCGATTACCTGGATACTCCGGGAACTGGGACGTCGCTTGGAGCTTGCGGACTTTTTCCCGTGGGAAACGGACGAGGGACCGATCGACGCACTCCTCGATCATCCAGCCACAGGCCGCGCGACCGTGGCCGCGCTGCGTGCCGAGGGCGGGATCCGGGCTCTCCGCATCTCCCACGTCGCCCACCCCGACCTCGCCTTCCCTACCCCTTCGGGTAAGGTCGAGTTCTATTCGGAGCGCGCGAAGTCTCTTGGGTTTCCAGCCCTGCCGGTTTACGTGCCGCTGCCCGCGTCCGACCGCTACCCGTTGAGCTTCCGCCAGGGGCGGACGCTGACTCAGTTTCACGGCTTCTACGACCACGGCCGGGCGCTCCCCACACTCGCGCGGCTCGACCCGGAGCCGGTGCTGTGGGTCTCGCCGGCGGATGCAGCGACCCGGGGCCTGGACGAAGGCGCACCGATCCGCATCTTCAACGACCGGGGGGAGTTCCGGGCGCGCGCGCGTGTCACCGTCAGGATCCCGCCCGGGACTGTGTGGATGCGCGACGGCTGGCCAGGGCTGAACCGCCTCACATCCGGGACTCCCTCGATCCCCGACGAAGCCGTGGACACCTTTGACTTCTCCGCAGGCCAAGCTGCCTTCGACGCGATGGTGGAGGTAGCGCGGGAGGAACTGGGGGATCGCGCGGAAGAGTCGCGGCGAAACTCTCCGTAACCGTGGTGGGGCCCGAGGACTGGGATGACATCGGGGCGCGATCGTCTGTCGTGCAGAGGTAAGTTTAGGGACGTACAATAACGACGTAGGTCACGATGTCCCAGGCGTTGCGAATACCAATAAAGATCAATAACACGACCGCACCCGCGAGGATGAACAGCGCTTGCACCGGGACAGCAGCAAGGGCTATCGCGCCTACCGAGATCGCCCCATACCCTACAAAGGGCAGGATCGTGTACCACGTCCAGTCCTCGAAATCCGCCTTGTACACGGTCAGTCGTCTGGTTCGGTACATCACGCGCAGAACGGACACGACGCCGCAAAGACCGATGAGCGCGGCCGCCACCGCGGCGTGCACCAGGGAGCGCCACGGCGCGAGGAGAACGGCCGAGACGAGCAATGCCGCGGCGAAGTACATGACCGTCGGGGTGGTGAACGCCGCGATCGCGTCATGGGTACCTTCCGCACGTTCCTTCCCAGTCACCAAGGTGATCACGACGAACATCAATCCGGTCAACGCCGCAGCCGACGAGCCGGTCATGACGTAGAAGCTCGACCACGCGGTGAGGAACGACGATGCGGTTTCGCCCATCTCACGCTTCCCGAGCCTTGGCGCGGAGCGATGTCGCAGCCTCGGCAGCAGCGCGCTCGCCGGTTTCGAGCGCCCCATTCACCGTGCCGCCTTGGCCGTCAATCGACGTTGCTTCGCCTGCGAAGAAGAGCGTGTCATCGACCGGCGCCGCAAGCGCCGCACGCGCATCCCCGCCCCCAACAGCGACATAACTGTACGCACCGCGTGCGAACGGGTCGCGGCTCCAATTGTGCATGAGGCCGCCCTCGAACTCCTCACGCACGAGCTCGTGCGCGTTGAACAATGACCCTAAACCGTTCAGCGCGCGCCCGATGAGGTCAGCCTCCGCAACGCCGCTCATCGCGACCGCTTTCGGGCCGCCAACCCATGCGATGACGACCCGGCTGCGTACCGGCAACTGGGTCCAATACGTCGGGAACGGCTGCCCTTCGCAGCGAAAGAACGCGGCGTCACGGTAGCGCCCGTTTTGAACCCGCTCCCAGAACGCCGTCCGGAACCACAACGCAACCTTGACCGCGTGACCCATTTCGATGCTTCGAAGCGCCTCGCGCTTCGCGCGCGGCAAGTCAGGGTCGAACGCAACCGCGGTTTCGTCACCGTTATGCCGTAAGACGCCTACCGGAAGCGTCAGGATCACGGCTCTCGCACGAATCGTCTGCGACCTCCCGCAACGGTTCGCATCGATGGCGACGAACCCATGGCGCCACGAAATTCGACACACGATTGTCGACAGGCAGACCTGAACGCCCGCGGCGAGACAGGCATCGCGGAGCTGGTCGAACATCCGCCGGTAACCACCGAGCGGTCGCGCGATCGCAGAATCGACTCCCGATCGCCACTCGTCTGCCATCGCACCTGCACTCGCGATCGCTGGATCGGCGGCATCGAATCCCTCGACGAATGCACGCGCTGCCCTCGCCGTTTCGCGCGTCGCCTCGTCCGCCTCGAAACGCCGTAGGAAGCGGTCGACGCTCTCATCGTTGGCGAGCGTGCGGGCCGCCTCAAAGATGCCGGCAGCCGACGATGAGCCACTGGTCTCGCGTCGCAGTTCGCCGTCCTCGGAGCACGTCCACAGCTCGCCGGCCGCGTCGATGGCCCTTATCCCCGCTTCGCGAAACAATAACATCGTCAGCTCGCCCCGGCCGTGGATGAACTCTGCGCCGAGTTCCGCCGGCGCGGCAGTCCGCGCTACGGGACGCGACCACACGCGACCGCCGATGCGGTCCCGCGCGTCAAGCAAAACGACCCGCACCGAACGGCCGGCGAGGCTTCGCGCCGCCGCCAGGCCCGCTGCGCCGGCGCCGATCACGATGGCGTCCGCGTCCACGCACACAAGTATATCAGCCCTCGTGCCTGATTATTAAGGAATTTCCATTCCGCTCCTGCCCCGATCGCCCGACGGCCAACATGACACCTCCGAGGGAAACTGAGGACCGTATAAGTCAAAGCACATGATCGCATTTCTGCGAAAATCATCCCACCCGAATTGACATCGCAGGCCGAGCTGGCGGCAGAGGAAGCCAAAGGCGCCACCGACCACATGCCCGCCCATACCGATCTCCGGATATTCGCCGAGCGGTAGCACTACTCCCCATGTGTCGAACAGTGCCCGGAATGTCTCGCCCACTGTAGCGCCGGCCGCGACGGCCACGGCGCCCCTCTCGGCGTCGTAGTACACGCGCTTCATGGGCGAGACATCGATGATCACCCGCACCTCGGGATCCGACACGAATCCCTCGAGGCGGTGCCCGCCACTGGTCGCGATGAGACGCCGTCCTTCTCTCCCGCCTCCTCTACCGCCGATACCACCTGCTCGGTCGAGCTGGCCAGCCGGACGTAGTCCGGGCGCGCGCTGAACCGCTTATTGAAACGCTTCTCGACAACTGCGAGGTACTGCGGGTCCTCGGGGCTGATTCTGACGGATTCGACCCGCGCGTCGTCGGCCGGTTGTCGTGTCGACATCGTCTCCTAAACCAGCACTGTTTGACTTCGGCTGACGCCTGAACAGGCGGGCCACAATAATTCGGGTGCGTACCCACTTGCTTCGCAATCTCGATCGACGGGTGAATGAGGCTCCCAACTTGAGATTAGGTCGCAACAATCACTGTACCTGCGTAGGAAATAACTGGCGGTCGGCGCTCCGGAGGAGGTATCCGAGTGCAGTCCAGTGCACCGGGTGTCATGGTGGGCGCGCGAGGACTTGAACCTCGGACCTCTTCCGTGTCAAGGAAGCGCTCTGACCCCTGAGCTACGCGCCCGAACGATGCCTGCGAAATTATAGCAAATCGCTTCGGCCTTTGCCTGCCGTGCGCAGTAAGGAAACGGTTCCTGTTGTGCGCCCGACCGCCGCGGTAATGAAATGCAAGGGACACGCGCAGCAAGATATGTCCCGGCTTTCGTCGAAGTGGGTATGTAATTGGGCAAAACCGGATGAACGGGTTGGGGGGATGAGGAGACCAGTTCGCGCGTTCGCGGCATCGCTCGCTATTGTGCTTCTCGCGGCCGCGTCAGCCTTTTCCCAAAACACGGCCCCTCGACAGATCGAGCCTTCCCCCCCGGAGGTCGTCAAAAGCGGGCTTGAGGTCCTCCTCCACAATCCCCCGTCCATGTTGCTCGGGAAGCGCATCGGCCTGATCACCAATCCTACCGGAGTCGACCCCGCCCTCCACAGCACGGTAGACCTCCTCGCCGCCCGCACCGATATGCATCTGGTCGCCCTCTTCGGACCCGAGCACGGGGTCCGCGGGGATGCGGACACCCCCCTCCGAGATGCCGTCGACCCCAAGACCCATCTCCCGGTCTACAGCCTGTTCGGGAAGACCATGAGCCCGACCCCCCAAATGCTTAAAGGGGTTGATGTGCTGGTCTTCGATATCCAGGACGTGGGGGCCCGCTTCTACACGTACATCTCGACGATGGCGCTCGCGATGAAAGCGGCCGCGGCGAAGGGGATCCCCTTCGTCCTGCTGGACCGCCCGGACCCGGTCGGCGGAGAGATGGTGGCCGGGCCGGTCCTCGACCCCCGGTGGGCGTCGTTCATGGGAATGTACCCGCTCCCGATCGTCCCCGGCATGACGATCGGAGAGCTCGCCCGTCTGTTCAACCGGGAGTACGGCATCGGCGCGAACCTGACGGTGATCCCGATGGAGGGTTGGCGGCGGTCGATGTGGTTCGACGAAACCGGGCTCCCCTGGGTTATGACCTCACCGGGGATCCCCCACGTCGGGACGGCCGTGCTGTACCCGGCGATGGGCGCGATCGGGGATACCAACCTCTCCGTCGGCGTCCTGACGACCAAGCCGTTCGAGTTCGTCGGCCAGACGTTCATCCGGCCCTGGCAGCTGCGGGCCGCCCTCGAGGCCCGCCATGTGGGAGGGGTGGCGTTCCGGGAAGCCTACTGGCGCGGGGAGCCCTGGACGGCATCGGGGGGCCCCCAGTACGCCGGGGTCGAGATCCGGGTCACCGACCGCTCAGCTTACCGACCTCTCGATCTCATGCTGCAGATCCTCGACGTCGTGCGGCGAAACTACTCGGGGTTCCGGTGGGGACGGTCGTACGGGAGCAGCTACGTCTTCGACTGGGACATGGGCACCGACCAGGTGCGCCGGATGCTCACCGCTGGCAAATCGCCCGAAGAGATCGAGAAGGCCTGGGAACCCGCCCTGGAGCGGTTTCGCCAGATCCGGGCGAAGTATCTCCTCTACCAGTAAGTCGATCGTTTCCAGAGGCCCGGGGGACCTACTTCGCCCTGGTTCCGGTCGTGGTCACCAAAAAGACCTGCCCCGGCCTCGGATTGAAAGCCCTGACTTTTCCCCGCAACGCCGGGCGCGCCGCCACCTCTTTCACGAACAGGCTGGCCTGGTTGGTCGGCGGCGAGGACGAGGCGTAGTGCTGCGGGAACACCGAGTGCAGATTGGGGTTGTCCGTCCGCAGGAACTCGGCGGCGATCGCCGTTTCGTCTGGAAACATCCCGGAAGCGATCGGCAGCAGGGCCACGTGCGGCTTGTAGAGCCGTCCGTACAACTGCAGGTCCTGGGTCAGCGCGGTGCTCCCGGCGTGGTAGATCCGGACCCCGTTCTCCAGCGTCACGACGAACCCCATGGCGGGACCGCCGTACACCGCCACCGCCTGACCCGGCAGGGGGGGCGCGCCCGACCCGTGCACGGAGTTGACCAGCTGGATGCGGATCCCATCCACCTCGAACCGGGTACCGGGCTCGCCCCGGAGGATCTGGTCCGATTTGACCCCCCGCGCCACCATCCATTCGGCGAGCTCAAAGGTCGTGATGACCTTCGCGCCGGTCTTCTTGGCGATCTCGACCGTCATGCCCTGATCGTCCGCATGCCCGTCGGCGGTCAGGATCAGATCCGCGGCGGTGATGTCGTCGAGGGTCATAGGAGATTCCCGGTTCAGAAACACCCCCCGCGGGTCGTTCAGCGCTGGGTTGAACAGCAGGATCTTCCCCCGGGGCGAGGTCACCCGGAAAAACTGCCACCCCAGCCACTCCAGCTGCGCCGGCGTCTCGGGCGTCTGGGCCTGGGCGGGAACTGCGCTGAACGCGCGGGACGCGGAGCGCAGGGCGACCTGGGCGGTCTCCGGCCATCCCACCGAGAGCCCGAGGGCGGCCGTGGCGCACACCGCCCAGATGAGCGTCCACGATCTCCAAAGGTTCTTCATCCAGTTCCCCTTATCTGCGTGCGATCTCCGGTCAGTGGGCCTCGACGGCTTCCTTCTGCTTCTTGGCCTCCGCGATCACACGCTCGGCGATGTGGGCGGGAACCTCGTCGTAGTGGGAAAATTCGATCTCAAACGTCCCCCGGCCCCCGGTGATCGACCGGAGGTCCGAAGCGTACCGGAGCATCTCGGCCATCGGCACCTGCGCGCGAACGATCGAGGTACCATCCGGCCCCGGCTCCATCCCCTGGATCCGGGCGCGCTTGCTGTTCAGGTCGCCGATGATGTCGCCCATCTGGTCTTCGGGGACCTGGACGGCGGCATGCACGATCGGCTCGAGCAGCGCCGGCTTCGCCTCCTGCATCGCTTTCTTGAACGCCATCGACCCCGCGATCTTGAATGCCATGTCGGAGGAATCGACGTCGTGGTAGGAGCCGTCGACGAGGGTCACCTTGACGTCAACCACCTGGTAGCCGGCGATGATCCCCTCTTCCATCGTCTCCTTGATCCCCTTTTCAACCGAGGGGATGAAGTTTCGGGGGATGGCCCCGCCGAAGATCTTGTCCACAAACTCGTACCCCTCGCCGTGGGGCTTCGGATCCAGTTCGATCCAGCAGTCGCCGTACTGACCGCGCCCGCCCGTCTGCCGCTTGTACTTGCCCTGCACGCGGGCGTGGCCGCGCACGGTCTCCCGATACGGCACACGGGGGATCGAGAGCACCACCTCCACGCCGAACTTCCGCTTCAGCCGGTCGGTGACGATCTCCAGGTGGGACTCGCCCATCCCCGACAGGATGGTCTGCTTCATCTCGGAACCGCGCTGGACTCGGAGGGTGTGGTCCTCCTCCACCAACCGGGCCAGCGCCGCCCCCATCTTGTCCTCGTCCGCCTTGCTCTTGGGCTCGATCGCCATCGAGATCGCCGGTTTGGGGAACTCGATCGCGGCGAGGGTGACCGCCCGATCCTTGTCCGTCAGCGTGTCGCCGGTGCCCGTCTCGCTGAGCTTGGCCACCGCGCCGATGTCCCCGACGCCGATCTCGGGGACCGGCTCCTGGTGCTTCCCCCGGAGGAGGAAGAGCTGGCCGATGCGCTCGAGCTTCCCCTTGTTGGCGTCCCACACCTGGGAATCGGATTTGAGGGCCCCGCTGAACACCCGAAGATAGGACAGCTTACCGACGTACGGATCGGCCATCGTCTTGAACACCTGCGCGGCCAGCACCCCGTCGGCGGCGGCCTCAAGCGTCGTCTCGCCCCCCTTGGCACTTCGCGCCGCGATCCCTCCCCGCTCGACGGGCGACGGCAGAAGGGTGCTGAGCGCGTCGAGCAGCGGCCCGAGGCCGACCCCGTGCGTGGCCGCCGTACAGAGCACCGGCACCAGCGCGCCGACCCTCACCCCCGCATGCAGGCCGGCGATGATGGCCGCCGGTTCCAGCTCGCCCTGTTCCAGGTACGTCTCGGTCAGCTTATCGTCGGTCTCGGCGATCGCCTCCACCAGGCGATCCCGGGCCGCCCGCGCCGCGGCCTGGACGTCCGGCGGCAGGCTCTCGACCTGGATGGCGCCCGAGGTCCCGTGGGCCGTCATCGTCATGAGGTCGACGACGCCGTCAAACGACCCCGCCGCCCCGATCGGCCACTGCAGCGCGACCACCTGCCGGCCGAACCGCTCGGCCAGATCGTCAACCGTGCGGGAGAACGCCGCGTTCTCCCGGTCCATCCGGGTGACCACCACGATCCGGCTCAGCCCGGCTTCGACGGCGAGCTTCCAGACCTTTTCCGTCTGCACCTCCGCGCCCGAGGTGGCGTCGACGGCGACGAGTACGCTCTCCACCGCCCGCAGCGCCCCGACCACCTCGCCGATGAAATCCGGGTAGCCGGGCGTGTCGATCAGGTTCAGCTTGGTGTCCTTCCACTCCAGCGGGGCGGTCGCCGCGTTCACCGTGATCTTGCGGCGGACCTCCTCGGGATCGAAGTCGGTGGTGGTGGTCCCGTCCTCCACCCGCCCCAGCCGCTCCAATGCCTTCGCCGCAAAGAGCAGCGCCTCGACCAGCGACGTCTTTCCGGTCCCGCCGTGCCCCGCCACCGCGATATTCCGAATCCTGTCCGCTGGGTATCGTTTCACCGTCGTTCCTCCCCCGGCAGACCCTAGTAGCCCAGGGCCTGATCGACCACGTTTAGGAGCGGCTGCCCCGCAAGGTATCGTTCTAGGTTCTCGCAGAAGATCGGCACCATCCGGTCCAGGTACCCGGGGAAGTCGCCCGAGACGTGTGGGGTGATGATCAGCCTCGGGGCGTCCCATAGGGGGCTGTCCGTGGGCAGCGGCTCCTGCTCGAAAACGTCGAACCCGGCCCCGCCCAGCCGGCCGCTCCGAAGCGCGGCGAGCAGCGCGTCCTCATCCACCAGCCCGCCCCGGCCGATGTTGACGACGAAGGCCCCCTCGGGCAGCAGCGCCAGCTCGCGCGCCCCCACGATCCGGCGTGTGGCCGGCGTCAGCGGGAGGGAGATCACCAGTACGGCCGACTGGCGGAGCACGCCATCGGTGTCCTCGGGCGGACGCACCTCGGCCACCCCCGGGATCGGCTCCGGCCGCCGCTTGGTGCCCACGACCCGCATCCCGAACGCCGCTGCCCGCCGGGCCACCCCCCGGCCGATCGTCCCAAGGCCGAGGACGCCCATCGTCTGCCCGGCCAGGATCGTCCCCACCAGCTCGGTGTGCACCCAGTGCCGGGCAGTCTGGGACTCGTGCGCGTCCCGCATCCGCCGCGTGTGGGTGAGGAGGAAGGCAAAGACGTGATCGGCGATCGCGTCCGCGTGGATGTGGTTATTGGTGACGAGGATCTCCGTGCCGGCGACGTCCTGACACAGATTCTCCACGCCGGCCCCGAGGGCGTGGACCCACCGCAGGTGTTGGGATTCGCGGGCGGCGTCCCGGAGCGGCCGGAACCCCAGGATCACCTCCGCCTCCGGCGCCTCCCGAAGCCACGTCTTCCGGTCGGCGACGCGGACGACCCGCACCCGGGGATCCACCGCCTCGATCTGGGCCACGTGGCGGTCCGCCGTGTTCTTGGGCACCGCCACGACGCACGGCCGGCGGCCCGCCCCCCCCTCACGCCGCATCCTGCGCCGCCTCCCGAAGCCGGGTCAGCACGAACTGCTGGTCAAGCGACGACAGAAACCATCCCGCCTGGGGGCCGGAGTCCTTCCCCAAAAACGCCTGGTAGATCGCCCCAAACGCCTCCCGGGGGCCCAGGGCCATCTCCGCCTTGAGCGCGTGCAGGTGAGCGTGCAGCTCCTCCCCGGTCCAGCTGCGCGAGGCGAGGGCCTCGGCCACGCGCGCCAGGTACTGGCGCTGCGCCCGGGTCAGCGCGGCCACGCTCGTCGGCAGCGACGGACGGATCTCAAACTTGTAGTGCTCGGGGGCGTACGCGGCGAGCCATCGGCGCGCGTCGGCGGTGCGGGCATCGAGCTCCGCCCGATCCGCCTCCGTGAGGGGCGCCCCCTTCTCGCGCGCCACCGCGCGCGGCAGGTCGATCGTCGGCATCTGCAGGAGATAGGCGATTTTCGCGAACCGCGGCCGGTAGCACCGGGGCGGCTCGCCGCCGATCCGGGCGAAGTAGAAGGTGCGGGCCAGGTCGGGACTCTCCGCCCCCTGAAAGTACGCCGCCGCGGCGCGGTCGTACTCGTCGTACAGCGTGGGGATCGTTTCCCCCCGCGGATCGAAATCCAGCTGCCGGCGCGGCAGCGGGCGGACGATCAGAAACCGCGCCAGCTCCGGCCGGAGCACCTCGAGGATCTCCACCGCGGTCACGCCCACCGCGCCGGACGTGCTCATCTTCTTCCCGCCGAAGAGCAGGAACTCGTAGGGGAACGCGTACGGGGCCGGCCGATTGAAGATCCTGGTGCTGATCGCCCGGGCGACATCGTGGGTCCCCCCGCGGGTCATGTGATCCTTCCCCGCCCCCTCGACGGTCACGCCCAGGATCGACCACTTCGCCGGCCACTCCACCCGGTAGAGCAGCTTGGCCCCGCCCCCGAACGGCGACCGCCGGCCGCGGTGCCCGCATCCCTGCGCCCAGGCGACCTTGTCGGGAGCGCAGTGGTACTCCACCTCACCGCCCGACCACGCCAGCACGATGGTGGTCCCGATCCGCCCGCACCGCTCGCACAGGACCTGGATCGGCCACCAGCGTTCGTCGATCCTGGCGCTGTGGGTCACCTCCCGGTAGATCTCGCGGATCACCTCGACCTGGTCGAGGGCGAGCCGGATCGCCTCATCGAACTGTCCCGCCCGGTACATCTCCGAGGTGCGGTAGAGGTGGGGGTGGGCACCCAGCCGCTCGAACACCCCCGCAAACTCCGCGGCGAAATAGTGCCCGTAGCTCGGCGCCCGGCCGTCCGGCGACGGGATGGTCGAAAACGGCATCCCCATGTAGCGCGCGTACTCGGGCAGGTCGGGGGGCAGGCCGTCCATGGGGTCGTAGTCGTCGAAGCCGTAGAGGTAGTCGGTCGACGACCCGCTATCGCGGAGCGCGCGCGCCACGCAGTCGTGCATGATCACGCCGCGGAGGCTGCCCACCGGCACGTGCCCGGAGGGGGTCTTCGCGTCGTTGACGATCTGCGGGCCGGCGCGCTGCGCCAGCAGGTCCTCAACGAGGAGGTCGGTCCACATGGTCGGGTTACCTTCTCGCCGGCACGGGGGCCTTCCTCCGGCACAGCCATTCCCGGGCCTCGCCGACGAGGTAGAACGATCCGGTGATCACCAAGACGTCGTCCGGCCCGGCACGCGCACGCGCGCGCGCGATGGCCTCGCGCCGGTCAGGCACGGCGACGACGGCGGAGGTGTGGCGCCTGACCTCGCGGGCGAGGGCCGCCGCCGGCAGCGCGTGGGGGTTGTCCGGGGTGGTCGTGACCACGACATCCGCCAGCGGAGCGATCAACGCGGTCACCGATCGGTAGTCCTTCGTCGCGAGCATGCCGAAGACCACGACGAGGCGCCGGCCGGCCAACAGCTCCCGCAGGGTGTCGCACAGCGCCGCCATCGAGGCGGGGTTGTGGCCGACATCGATGATCGTCGTGGGTCGCGACCCGATCACCTCAATGCGGGCGGGCCACCGCACCGCCGCCAACCCCTCGCGCACGGCGCGCGGCCCGACGAAGATGCCGTGGTCGGCCAGAACCTCCGCGACCGCGATCGCGGTCGCCGCGTTCGTCGCCTGGTGCCGACCCACAAGCGGGACCTGGATCGGATAGGTGGCGCGCTGCCCCCGCACCGTCGCCCGGATCCCGCCGAGGGACAAACTGTCGAGCCGCACCGTGACGTCGCGGCCCACAAGGATGAGCCGGGCCCGCCGCGCGCGGCAGACGTCGTGGATGACGACCGCCGCCTCCGCGGGCTGGGGGGCCGACACCACTCTCCCGTGCGGGCGGATGATCCCGGCCTTCTCCGTGGCGATCTCGGTAAGGGTCTCGCCGAGGATCTCGGTGTGATCGTAGCTGATCGGCGTCACGACCGAGACCAGGGGATCGAGCACGTTCGTCGCGTCGAGACGGCCGCCAATCCCGACCTCCACGACGGCGAGATCGACCCGGCGGCGGGTGAACTGCAGCAGCGCCATCGCCACCGTGACCTCCACGTAAGTGGGGACCCCCCAAGGGTCGTCCCCGGCGGCCTCCACGGCGGGGCGGACGGTCTCCACGAGCGCGGCGACGTCGGCCCGCGTGATCATCGCGCCGTCGATTTGGATGCGCTCCCGGTAGTCGATGAGGTGCGGCTTCACCGTAAGGCCCACCCGGAGGCCCTGGGCGTGGAGCATGCCGGCGATCATCGCCGCGGTCGACCCCTTCCCCTTGGTCCCGGCGACCAGCACGCTCCGGAGCCGGCGGTGGGGATCGCCCAGGCGCTCGAGGAGGCGCCCCATCCGGGCGAGTTTCACCTCGTGGTACGGGCGCCGGGGGCGGCCCGCGGTGATGAGGCCGTCGAGGAAGGCGAGCGCCGCGGCGTAGGTCACGGGGGGCCCTCCAGCTGCATCCGGGCGGCGGTCAAGGTATTTTCCAGGAGCATGGCGATCGTCATCGGCCCCACGCCTCCCGGCACGGGGGTGATGGCGCCCGCCACCAGCCGCACGGATTCGAAATCGACGTCCCCGACGAGCTTCCCGTCGATGTGCCCGTTGCCGACGTCGATCACGATCGCCCCGGGACGGACCAGCTCCTTCCCGATCAGCCGGGGATGCCCGACCGCGCTGACCAACACCTCCGCCCGCCGGGTGTGGGCTCCCAGGTCGGGGGTCTTGGAATGGCAGATGGTCACCGTCGCGTGCCTGGCCAGGATCAACAGCGCCGTCGGCTTGCCGACGATGTTGCTGCGGCCCACGATCACACACTCCGCTCCGGCGAGGCGGGCGCCCGCGTGGTCGATCAGCGCGAGGATCCCGAGCGGCGTGCAGGGTGCCAGCCGGGGGTGTCCCAGGACCAGCCGCCCCGCGTTGGCCGGGGTCAGCCCGTCGACGTCCTTGTCCGGGTGGATCCGCTCGAAGACGGCGTGGGGGTCAATCTGCGGGGGGAGCGGCAGCTGCGGGAGGATGCCGTGGACATCCCCGCGCCGATTGAGCTCGTCGATCAGCGAGAGGTACTCCTCGGGCGACGCGGCGCCGGGGAGGTGAAACGTCTCCGAGCGGATCCCAACCCGCCCGGCGGCCCGGGCCTTGCTCTCCACGTACATCCGGGAGGCGGGATCGGCCCCCACCAGAACCGCGGCCAGGCACGGCGCGACCCTGTGGCGTGCCGTAAACGCTGCGACCCGTTCGGCGAGCGCGGCCCGCCGCGTCTCCGCCAGCGCCCTGCCGTCGAGAATCGTCGCCGCCATCACCGCTCCACTCATAAATGAGCGGGCCGTTGGGGCTGGCCCGCCGCAGGCGTCCCGTGCTATCCTACCACGATCGCATCATCCTTCCCGGGCGTTGGCCGTGGAGACCTTTCGTTCGAGATTGCCGTCATCGCGCCTGCCCGGGGGGCGGCATGGGTGATCTCGTTACTCGCGCCGCAGGGGCCGTCGACGTCAACGGTCCGCACGATGATCCACATGGAGCGGGAGACGGGAATCGAACCCGCATCGCCAGCTTGGAAGGCTGGCACTCTACCATTGAGCTACTCCCGCCCGGCGAATGGTGCCAGTGCCTACTATACCAGACAGGCCCGCCGTTTCCCACACAAAGCGGCCGCCGCGACGGGGGCACGCCGCCCGGAAGCAGACCGCCCCTCGCGGCGCGGGGCCGGCGAGGGTGCGGAGGTGACTCGGCGGATAGATGGCTGGGGGTTAGATGGGGACTCGCGGTCGCGCGCTACGCGTCCTGCCGGAGCCGTCGTTCTTGGTTCTTGAAAATCCGGCTGACGGTCACGATCGCCCCGGCGCTGTGAAGGTAGGCGACAAGCGATCGCCGGATCTCAGGATCCGCGGGCAGCTGGCGGAGATGGACCCGACGCACGCGCCCGGCGGCAACGTCGCGGACCAGGAACGCCCACCCGGCCAGGCCGCGGCCGGCCAGCGCGGCGATCAGATCTTCGGCGGTACAGGCCGGCGCCGTCGCGTCCACGGCAGGAACGCCCCCGGCGTCGTCCGGACTGGCACTGCCGTTCGAGGGTTCGAGCAGCAAAGTCCACCGAACGCGTTCGAAAGTGGCAAATTCCAGGTAGTCGTCGGGGCAGACGAACAGTCGGGGGGGACCCGGCAACCTCCGGGATTCTTGCAGGTCGACGAAGTACCATCCCGGGTCACCCTGGCGGCGTTCCTTGGGGCACCTGAAGCATCGCGCGGGGCTGTGCTGAACCTGTACAGTGGCGACGACCACCGAGAGCCCCCACCCCGTGCCCCGCCTGATGCCGCGGGCACACGACCAAGTAGACGGAGTGCCGATGGAGCGCGGACTCCGTCCTGCTCTGGGTGATGCCCCAAACACGCGCGCGATAGACGGGGCGGGAAGCACACCGACGATGGCCAGGGACGGCGGGGGGATCGGTGGTGGGGAGGGAAGGATTCGAACCTCCGAAGGCATTCCGCCAGCTGATCTACAGTCAGCCCCCTTTGGCCGCTTGGGTACCTCCCCGGTCCTCTCCGAGTGTAGGCACTCAGCCGTGCGCTGTCAACGATCCCGCTGGGCACGCGGGCTTCGCGCGAGAGCCGCGCAGCCAAGCGAAGGAACGTCCCCCGGTCGCGGCGACCGGCCGGCGTCTGCCTACGCCAGGCGCGGCAAGACCTCCTGTGCCACCAGATGAAGCGCGTCGAGGTCGTCCTGATCGAAGACCTGCAGCATCAACCGCTCCATGCCTTCGGCTTCGAGCTCCCGCATCTGCCCGACGATCTCCGCCGGCGAACCGACGAGCCAGCCCTCTTTTCTGAGCAGGCCCGGCAATTGGGAGGCAGGGGTGGCCCGGCGCGCAGGCAGGTACTCCTGGATCGTCCGGGCCCGCCGTTCAATCGCGGCGCCGGTCTCGCCGATGAGGATCGCGCCCATCCACGAGCGCCGGATCGTGTTGGGATCCCGCCCGGCCTTCCGACATGCCGCCACCAGGGTTTCCGTGATGGCCCGGACCTCCGCGGGAGGCCGGGCGCCCGCGCAGTTCCATTCGTCGGCGTGTTTCGCCACGACCTCAAGGACGCGAGGCTTCCTTCCGCCGATGATCAAGGGAAGGTGGGGTCGCTGGACGGGCTTCGGCCACCCCACCGCACCGTCCAACTGATAGTATCGTCCGGCGAACTTCGCGGGACCCTCTCCCCAGAGGGCGCGCATCACGTGAACGCTCTCCTCCAACCTCCGAATCCGCTCGCCGACCCGGGGATAGGGAATCCCGAACGCCTGATGCTCGCGGTCGTGCCAGCCCGCGCCGACCCCCATGACCAACCGCCCGCCGGAGAGTTCGTCCACCGCCGCGGCGTGGCGGGCGAGCATGGACGGATGGTAGAAGGTGATCGGGCAGACCAGCGGGCCGAAGCGGATCCGCTGGGTCATCGTCGCCAGCGCGGCCAAAGACGTCCAGACGTCCAGCCCGGGGCGGGTCGGCACGTCGAACAGGGAGAAGAGGTGGTCGGACCGCCAAAGCGACTCGAACCCCAAGGCCTCCACCGTCTCCGCGATGCGCCGCCACCGGGCCCAGGTCAGACCCTCCTGCCCCTCGATCATTACCCCGAGCCGAATCATGGACGCCTCCGATCAGGACGTGCGGATCTTTGTTAGGAACCGAAGGTTCAACCGCGAGGGCGGCACGCGTCCTCCCCTGCCGGCACGCCCCCATCCCACGCGGCTGCGAAGTCGATTCGGGCCTCGTGCCGAGATCGCTTGAGAACGGCATTCGCCGGGGGCGCCTCCCTCGCGGTGCGAGCATCGGCTATGGATTCTGCCCGGGGCCGGGGCCCCCTGCCCCGACCGTCGGTGAGGAAAATCGCCGGCCGGCGGCGAACCACTCCAGAGGAAAGACGACCTGACCGAGGTGAACACGAGCATGGGCGTTACGGAACGCATTGTGCTGATCCTGATCGCCGCAGGAGTTTTGACCCTGGTGATCTGGCTGGTGCGGGCGCTGTCCTCGTACCCTCAGGATGAGGCCGCGCAGTCCCCCGGGGGCCGGGTGGCGCGCGACCTGACCGGCGCCACCACCCCGCCGAAGCTCAGCTGGAACTGGGGGGCGTTCTTCCTGGGGCCGATCTGGTACCTGCTGGAAGGGCTCTGGGTCCACGCGATCATCATGACCACGCTGCTGTTGCTCTCCGGCGCCATCCTGCTGCCGTTCGTGATGCTCTACTCCGGACTGAAGGCCAACGAGACGCTCGCGGACAAGCGTCTCGCACAGCACAGTTTCTATTAACCGCGAACCGCCGGTCCGCGGGATCGCCCGGCCGTCGCCGCACGCGGGAGGCTAGGCCAGCTTTCGCAGGCGGGGGTCGAGCAGGTCCCGCACCCCGTCCCCCAAGAGGTTGAACCCCAGCACCAGGAAGAGGATCGCCAGCGCGGGAAAGGTCGAGATCCACCACTGATCCATCAGGAATCGGCGGCCCTCGGACACCATCAGCCCCCACTCCGGCGTCGGCGGTTGCGCGCCGAACCCGATGAACGACAGCCCGGCGGTGGTGAGGATGATGTTGCCGACGTCGAGCGAGGACTGCACCAGGATCGGCGCGACGGCGTTGGGGATGAGATGGCGCAAGAGGATCACCGCGTCCGTCGCCCCCTGCGCGCGCGCGGCTTCGATGTAGGTGCGGGCGCGCAGCGCCAGGACCTGGGCCCGCGCGATCCGCGCGTAGGCCGGCCACGAGGTCACGGCGATCGCCAGCAGCGCATTGGTGAGGTTGGGGCGGAGGATCGCCGAGATGGCCATCGCCAGGACCAAGCTCGGAAAGGCCAGAAACATGTCGGTGATCCGCATCAGCGCCTCGTCCCACCAGCCGCCGGACCACCCGGCGAGCATGCCGGCCGCCACGCCGAAAATCGTGGCGACGGTCACGACCGCGGCACCCGAGACGACCGAGATCCGGGTGCCGTTGATCACCCGCGAGAACACATCCCGCCCCAGGGAGTCCAGGCCGAAGGGGTGTTCCCGGCTCGGCCCGGTGAGGCGGTGCCCCAGGTCTTGAGCGATGGGGTCCTGCGTCACGAGGATCGGGCCGAGCAGCGCGATGGCGAGAAAGCACAGGACGATGATCCCGCCGGCCAGCGTCAACGGGCTTCTACGCGATGCCTGCCAGACGAGCTCCGTGGGCCACCCCTCGACCGGACGTTACGTGTAGCGGATCTGCGGATCCAGGTAGGCGTACAGGATATCGACGAAGAGGTTCGCGCCCGAGTAGATGATCGCGATCACCAGCGTCGCGCCGAGCACCGCCGGGATGTCGACGTTGGTGACGGAGTTCGTGGCGTAGCGCCCCAACCCCGGCCACGAGAAGATCGTCTCGGTCAACACCGCCCCCGACAGCAGGCTGCCGTAGGTCAGCCCGATCACGGTCACGGTCGGGAGCAGCGCGTTCCGCAGGGCATGGCGCAGCACCACCCGCTGCTCTCCCACCCCCTTGGCGCGGGCGGTCCGCACGTAGTCCTGGCGCAGGACCTCGAGCAGGCTGCCCCGCGTCATCCGCGTGATCAGCCCGGCCGAGTAGTAGCCGAGCACGAACGCCGGCAGGACCAGGTGGCGCAGGGCGTCGCGGAGGGCGTCCCAATCGCCGGAGAGCAGCGCGTCGACCGCGACCATGCCCGTGATGTGCGGGGGCGTCTGGGTGTAGATCCCCAGCTGCCCCGGCCCCGGCAGCACCCCCCAGCGCGAGTACAGGAGGCCGAGGAGCAGCAGCGCGACGTAGAACACCGGCAGCGACGTCCCGCCGAGCGCGAAGACCCGGGCGATCTGATCGGGCCACCGGTCCTTGTGCAGCGCGGAGATGGTGCCGGTGGGAATCCCGATCACGATCGCCACCAAGATCGCCGCGGTCGACAGCTCGATCGTGGCGGGGAGATACTGGCGGAGGTCCTGATTGACCGGGCGGTTGTCCATGATCGAGATCCCGAGGTTCCCGTGGAACAGATCCCTCAGATAGTAGGCGTACTGCACCGGGAGCGGGCGGTCCAAGCCGATCTGGTGCCGCACCTTTTCCACCAAGGCGGGAGGCGCATGCTCACCCAGGTAGGCGACGACGGGATCAGCCGGGACGACGTGCGAGATGACGAAGGTGATCAGGGTGACGCCGAAGAGGACAAACACGGTCAGCGCGGCGCGGCGCGCCACGTACCGCAGGAGGTTCATCGGACGGGCGTTCAAGGGGGGCGGGTGCCGCCACCCGCCCCCCGGTGCCTCCCTACTGCTTCGTCATCGAGAGGAAGTCGAAGTAGTTGACCGGGTCGAACACCAGATTCTGGATCCGCTTCGAAACTCCGAACGAGATCATCGGCTGATAGAGGACGGCGAAGGGGCCGTCCTGCGCTTCGATGTCGTTCACCTTCTTATAGATTGAGGCCCGCTCGGGGGTGTTCTGCATCCCCGCCGCCTGATCGACGAGCTTGGCCAGCGGGTCGTTCGCGTAATTGAGCCGCCAGGCCAGCGACTTCTGGGTGTAGTCGCCGAACGGCTTGGCGAAGTCGTCGGGGTCGGGATAGTCGACGTACCAGCCCAGCAGGACCATCTGCGCCTGCTGCGCCCGGTAGGTCTTGAGCATCTCGCTCGATGCGATCTGGCGGACGTTCACCTTGATGCCGACCGCCCCCAGGTCGTTCTTGATTTTGGCGGCCAGGTCGCCCAGGGAGACCCCACCCGCCGCCGTCCCGGTCCCGGTGAGGAGTTCGACGGTGAAGCCGCTCGGGAACCCCGCTTCCGACAGAAGGCTCTTAGCCTTGGCCGGATCGTGCTTGAACGGGAGCGCGGCGTCGTAGCCGAACAATCCCTTCGGAATCACCCCCTGCAGGGGCAATCCGTTTCCGTTCAGCAGGTCGTGGATGATCCCATCGTAGTCGATCGCGTACTTCACGGCCTGCCGGGCGGCCGGCTTCCCAAACGCCGGCACGTTCTTGACGTCCATCCCCAGGTACTGCATGGAGAGGTCCGGCGTCTGGGCGACGTAGAACTTCGCCTCGTGCTTGAGCGCGTCCAACTGCGACGCCGAGAGGTCCCAGGCGATGTCGACGTCCCCCCGCCCCAACATCTCCCGCTGCACCGTGTTCTCGATGATGTTGGAGAAGATGATGCGCTTGATCGAAGGCGCGGGCCCGAGGTTGTAGTGCGGGTTGGCTTCAATTTCAATCGTGACCTGCCGCTCCCACTTGACGAGCTCGTACGGGCCGCTGCCGGCGGAGTGGTCGTTGAGCCAGTTGCTGCCCCAGTCGTTGTTCTGCACGTGCGCCTTCACCGTCTTGCTGTCCACGATCCCGGTCACCGGGTTCGCCATGATCGAGAGGAAGGCCCCCGGGCTGAACGGCTTGGGGAGCGCGACGACCAGGGTGTAGGGGTCCGTCGCCTTAACGGCGCTCAGCACGCTCTTGTCGTCGACCCCCATTTGGGTGATCAGCCACGACGCGGGATCCTTGGGCAGGTTCACCACCCGCTGGAAGGTGTAGATCACATCGTCCGCCGTCAGCGGGTTTCCACTGCTGAACACGACCCCGTGCTTCAGGTGGAAGGTGTAGGTCCGAGAATCCGGGCTGACGTCCCAGGACTGGGCAACCTGCGGCCGCGGCTGGGTGAGGTTCCCGCGCACGAACGTCACCAGGTTCGAGTACAGCTGGTGGTCCGTCACCGTGCCCGAGAGCTCATAGGCGAGGTTCGGATCCAGGGTGACCGCGTCGGTGATGTCATGCGCGATGACCACCGTCTGCTGAGGCCCATAGTTCGCCGCGAATCCGCCGGGGACCCCGGCCCACGCACCGAACAACACACACACCAACGTTCCGACCAAGAAGCGCCTCATTCTCCACCTCCCCCTGGGCGCATCTGCTACCGGGCGTGTTCGGCGCATCTCTGTACGCCACCTGCCTCGCCCCTCCCACCCCCGGCAGGAGCAGCGCAGGCCCTCAGGGGATCTCCCTGAGGGCCTGCGGACGCATCGACGCCGGGCCGGGTCGCGGCCCCGCGTGATCTAGCGGAACCTTTCGGCGAAACGTCGAGCCCTAATGGCCCTCCGAATCGTTGCAGGCCGAGGATTCCACGATGGCCGGCTGCACCTGACAGGCACTGTACGTCTGGAGCACCGGCACCACGATCTCACCGCCGCCGCCCCCGTGCGCTTGAGCGGTTCCGACGAATCCCAATCCCAGTCCCATACCGGCGATCATCGCCGCGAGTGCCAACGGCACAATCCGCATCCACTCCACCTCCTGATTTTGCGAGGCCTGCAGTGATCACGTGCCTGGTTCGTCGCTTGTGCCTGACTCCGGGCGATCGGGGTTCTTGGAAACGTTGGTTGACACGAGACCTTCGAGAGCCGAGTGCCGACGATCTGCGGCGCCGCGCCCCTGGTCGTTACTCTCGGGTGAGGCCCTGCCCGCCGCCGTTCAGAGAGGCCGGACGACCGGGGCAGGCGCCCCCGGACAGGAAGACCGCCGTCATGGGGGTGAGGCACATGGTGCTTCCGACCGTTGGGGGAATCTCGTCTCCGGCAGCGCGGGCGCCGACAACGCCGACGGACATCGTCCACAGCATCGTGCAGGCCGCGAGCACGCACATCGTCCGCATCACGCTCACCTCCTGAGCCCTCTCACTAGATTCACTGCCCCGGATGTGGCCGGATTAGACCACGAGGTGTCATGCAGAGGGGGGAACACCGACGGAAGTTAGCCGGAGGATCGCAGGAGATCAGGGCCGGCTTGGCGCGGCCTCCCGCATCAGCAGGACGACCCGCCCGCGCCCGCTGCGAGCCTCAATGGGGAAGAGGCGGACGGCCGCGGCGGTGAACCGGGGGAAATATTGCCTGAAGGTGCCCCGCCACAGGACCACCGCGGCGGTCCGCTCCTCCCGGAGCGCCGCGGCCAGCTGCCCCTCGGAGATCTGGCCGACCCAGATGCGCGTCAGGGACGTATCGATCAACCGGGCCGCGAGCGCGCGGTGAGCCAAAAAGGCCACCATCGGGTCATCGCTCAGGACTTTCCCGTTCGTGGGGAGGGCTCCCGCCAGCCGTGTCACCGCCCGACCGAGCTCCGCGGAGGCGTGCATCGGCGGCATCGCTGCCAATGCAACCGCCAAGAACCCGATCCCCCCGACGGCGACGGCGGCATACCGCGCGGGGCGCCACGCCGGGCCCCCAGCGGTCGCCCAGGCCGCGACCCGACCGAGCACCAAGCCCGCCAGCAACGCGAGCGGGGAGAAGAGGATCGGGAGGTGATGATCCCACAACGGCGTCAAGACGATGAGGCCCCCGCAGTCGGCCGCGAGCCAGACGACCAGGGCGCGCTCCAGCCACCGGCCCTCCCTCACCGCCCACCACGTTCCCAGGAGTCCCAGGCCGCTCAGCGGCCACTCCGCCAGGAGGAACCGCCCGAGCACGGCGGCGTGGGCCGAAGCCGTCTGGTGGAGCGCGTGCGCCAGCAGGAGGTGGAAGCCGAAGACCTGATCCCGGAATCCCGGCAGGGCAACCACCGGAATGAGCATGAACGCGGCGGCGAGGATTCCCACCCCCACCGCGGCGCACCGCCCCGGGAGCCCCTCCCTACGCTCCAGCGCCACGGCACCGGCGAGGGGGATCAGACAGGTCACCGCCGTCAATTTGGTCATGGAGGCGAGTGTGGCGGCGCCGCCGGCCGCGGCCCACCACCCCCATCCACGACGGCGGCCCATCACGGCCAGGGCGAGCGCCGTGCAGGCGAGTGCTTCCCCCGGGAGTTCCATCTCGACCGTGTGCGACATGGTCAGGAAGGTCGGGCGCCCCAGGAGGAGACACACGGCCAGGACCCCTCCCCCGGGGGATCCACGAGTCGAGAGCAGCGTCAGGATGGCCAGAAGGTAAACCGCCGAGGAGAGGACGACCGTGCCCCTCGCCGCGACTAAGGAAGGACCGAGGAGGCGAAACATCCCGCGCATCGCCACGATCAGCACCGGGGGTTGGCTGAGGAACACGTCCCGGTACAGGCGGTCGCCGCCCGCGACCGCATCGGCGGTGGCGGCGTACACTCCTTCATCGTAATCGTACCGCGCCGGGATGGGCGTCCGGACCACCTGGTCGAGCTGCCACGCCGTGTGGGCCGCGATGAGGCAGATCCCAACCGCCCACCACGCCGCCACGGCGCGAAAGCCCATGGCCGTCACGGGTCCGAGCCCGAGGGAGACGTGCGCGGCACCCGCGGATTTGAACCGATCCTGTCCGCATGGTTCATGGTGGACCGATCGCTCCGGCGCGGACAGGTAAGGGCGCGAGAGCCATCAAACCGCCCCACCCGTCTCAGGGGCGCGGGCGGGGCGCGAGAGGTCTCACGCCCGGGGGTCGACCGGGCGGGGCGCCTTTTGGGATCGGCGGGGGAACCGCTCTTCGAAGATGACGTAGAGGGTCGGGATCAAGAGCAGGGTCAGTCCGGTTGAGACGCTCAACCCGCCGATCACGGCGCGCGCCAGTGGCATGTTCGTCTCGCTGCCCTCGCCGAGCCCTACGGCCATCGGGATCATGGCGAGGATCGTCGCCGAGGCGGTCATCAGGATCGGGCGCAGCCGGATTCGGCCCGCCTTGAGCACCGCGTCCGCGACCGCCAGCCCCCGATCCTGCAGTTTGTTCGCGTAATCGACGAGCAGGATGCCGTTGGACACCACGACCCCCACCATGGTGATCACGCCCATGAACGACATGATCGAGAGCGTGGTGTGGGTCAGCAGAAGCATCCAGATCACGCCGATGATCCCCATCGGCACCGTGAACATGATGACGAACGGGTCCAGCAGCGACTGGAACTGCGACGCCATGATCATGTAGACGAGCATCAAGGCCAGCGCCAGCGCCAACCCCAGGCTGCCGAAAGCGCTCCCCTGCTGCTCGGTCTGTCCGGCGATGTGGTAGGAGAACCCGGCGGGGAACGGGAGGCTCCCCAGGCGGGCCACGATCTCCTGGGACACCGTCCCCAGCGGGCGGTCGATGACGTTCGCGGTGACGTCGATCACACGCTGTTCGTTCTTCCGGTCGATCTCCAGGGGCTCGCTGCCCAAACTGATTCGGGCGACGTCGCGCAGCCGGATGGGCACCATGGGGCCGGGCGCCGGCGTGGACCCCGGCCCCGGATCCGCCAGCGCCGCCAGCGGGACGTTTCCGAGATCCTCGGTGTGCGTCCGGTACTGGTCCAGCAGCTTCACGACGATGTTGTATTCGTTGCCGCTGACCGGGTCGATGTACTGGCTGGCGGTACCGACGTTCCCCGACATCGCCGTGTTGATCATGTTCGCGATCGCCGTGGGCGAGAGCCCGAGCTGCGCCGCCTTCTCCTGGTTCACCCCGACCGTAAAGTTCGGGTACGCTCCCCGGGGCGTGACCTGCACGTCGGCGGTCCCCGGGATCGCCGTCACGATGTTCGCCACCTCACGGGCGAACTGGGCGCCGACCTGCTGATCGTACCCGAGCAGCTGGATGTCGATCGGCGCCGCGGACCCGAAGTTGACGACACGGTTCTGCAGCCCCCCGGTGCGCAGGAACATCTGCACGCCGGGAAACTTACCCTGCAACCCCCGCCGTACGGCGTTCGTCAGCTGATCGGTCGACTGCCGCCGGAGCGTGGGCGGCACCAGCCGCACCTGGACGTTCGCGGTGTTCGACCCGGCGTTCCCGCCAAATCCCCCGCCGGAGGAGGGAATGCCGGAGTTCGTATAGATGGTGATGAGATCTTGGGCGGGGATGATGTCCCGGATGATCCCGGAGACCTGCTCGGCGAGCACGGAGGTCACCGCCACGGCCGTCCCCTGGGGGGCCTCGAGGTTGATTTGGAACTGGCTCTCATCGGTCGCCGGGAAAAACTCCGTGCCGATCCCCCGGGCCGCCACGAGCGAGAGCACGAAGATCAGCGCGATCCCGGCGAGCACCGGCCCCCGGTGGCGCAGCGTCCACCCCAGGGCCGCCTGGTACCCCCCGTCGAGCCGCTCCATCAGCCCCTCGCTCCAGCGGTTGAAGCGCGCCAGGGGCCCGTTGGCCAGGGGCGCCGGTTCGGAGCCCGCCACGCGGAGCAGCCGGGTGCTCAGCACCGGGTCGATGGTCATCGACACCAGATAGGACGCGGCGAGGGCGAAGACGATGGTCAGCGCCATCGGCACAAACAGCCGCTCGGCGATGCCGCTCAGGAACACCACCGGGAAGAACACCGCGATCGTGGAAGCCGTGGAGGCCAGGACCGGCAGCCCCACCTCCTGGGTCGCCGTGACCACCGCCTCGAGCACGGTCCGCCCGGGGATGGTCAGGTGGCGCGTGATGTTCTCGCGCACGACGATCGCGTCGTCGACCAACCGCCCCATGGCCAGCGTCAGCCCGCCGAGGGTGAAGACATTCAGCGTCTGGCCCGTGAAATAGAGCAGCAGCAGCGCGCTGGCCACGGAGAGCGGGATCCCCAGCCCGACGATGAACAGGCTCCAGAAGCTCCGCAGGAACACCAGCACGACGAGAAAGGTCAGGCCCGCGCCGATCAGCGCCTCGTGCCCGAGGGTGGTGATCGCCGCGCGGATGTAGCGCGACTGATCGAAGCTCACGGACAGAGTTACCCCGGGCGGCAGCCCGGTCAAGTGCGGGAGCGCCGCGCGGAGGGCGTTGACGGTTTGGATGGTGTTGGCGTCCGGCTGCCGGCTGACGAACATCACCACGCCGGGTTTGCCGTCGACGTGCACGATCTGGGTCTGGTCGGCCGCCGCGTCCGCGACCTGCGCCACATCCCGGATGTGCACCGGCACCCCCTGCGGCGTCTTGATCACGACGTTCTGGATCGCGGGAACGTTCTGCAGTAGCGTGGGGACGTTCAGTTGGTAGTCGATCCGGGTGTTCCGGAGGCTCCCGGACGGGATCAGCGCGTTGTACCGGGTGAGCGCATCCTGAACGTTCTGCAGCGTCAGCCCCGTGGCGACCAACTTGTGGGGGTCCACGCTGACGTTGAACTGGCGGACCAGGCCGCCGTTAACGAACGCCTGGGACACCCCGGGGAGGCGCTCCAGCTGCGGCTCGATGGTGTTGAAGGCAAGATCGTACAACTGCCGGGCGTCGAGCCCCCCGCCCCCCACGACCACTTGGACGACCGGGATGTTGGAGATATCGAACTTTGCGACATAGGGCTGGCTGACCCCGGTCGGCAGCGACCGCATCACCCGCTGGACGTTCTGGATGATCTCGACCTCAGCGGTGTTGAGATCGGTCCCCCAGTTGAACCACACATCGATGTCGCTGTTCCCCTGCCGGGTGGTGTCCAGGATCTGCTGGACCCCGGCCACCCGGGTGACGGCCTGCTCGATCGGATAGGTGACCGTGCGCTCGACCGCCTCCGGGCTCGCGCCGCTGTAGTTCGTCACCACGGTGATCACGGGAATGGTAATCTTCGGGAAGAGGTCGGTCGGTAGGCGGGAAAATGCGATCTGGCTGAGCACCACGACGGCGATGCTCGCCATCAGGACGAAGATCGGGTTGCGGGTTGCCCCCCGCGTGAGAAACATCAGATCCTCCTAGAGCCTTCCCCGGGGATCACCTTCGCCCGCTTCCCGTCTCGCCTGAGCTCACCGACGGCCGACATCGGGGTCGGAGCGGCCGCCCGGCGCTTCCAGGTGATATACGCCCACGATGAGACCCGATCCTCTCCTCCGCGCGGGCCGGCTCTCCGATCGCCATCTTCTGTCCGGTGTGACCGCGCCGTTATCGGCGCCGGGTTCCGCCCGGACGGTATGTATTCACGACGCCGCGGCCCCACAATTGAGTCTCACAGGCCATGGCGATTTGGCTCTCGCCGGGTGCCAGACGCATGGCCCCAGCAGGCGCCGCTCCAGGTGCACACGAATAGTCACCACCCAAATGCGACTGAGCGGTCAGACCGCCTTGGTGACCGGAGCTTCCCGCGGCCTGGGGCGGGCGATCGCGCGCTGCCTAGGACGGGAGGGTGCCGCGGTTTGCGTCAACTATGTGGCCCGTGCCGAAGAGGCCGCTGCCGTGGTGGACGCGATCCGCACCGCGGGCAGTCGAGCGGTCGCGGTGCGGGCGGACGTCGGCGACGTCGAGCAGGTCCAACAGATGATCGACCGCGCCACGGATGAGCTGGGGCCGGTGTCCATCCTGGTCAATAACGCCGGTGTGTCCTACCGCGCCACGCTCGAAAGTTTCGACCCGGCCGCGATGGAGCGCATGCGCCGAACCAACGTCGACGGGCTGATCCACGTCACGCGCGCCGTGGCCTCGGGCATGCGGGAACGCCGATACGGACGCATCGTCAACCTCACCTCGATCGCCAGCCACGGCACGACCCTGCCCGGCAGCACGTTCTACGCGGCCACCAAAGCCGCGGTGTCGATGTTGACGCGGCGGTTCGCCATGGAACTCGGACCGTCCGGCATCACCGTCAACGCCGTGGCCCCGGGGTTCATCCTCACCGACATGGTGAAGCAGGGTCGCACCGAGCAAGAGTACCGGGACATCGTCACACGGATCAGCGAGCGGTCCATGGTCGGCCGGCCAGGAGAACCCGACGATATCGCCCGCGCGGTGGCGTTCCTGGCGGCGCCGCACTCCGGCTTTATTACCGCTCAGATCCTCACGGTGGACGGCGGCCGTATGGACTACATCGGCCACCCGTAATCCGGCCGCGAGCGATCGTGTTGGGTCCCAACCCCAGGTGCACGCGGCGTGACCTCCTCCCCACCTCTACCCGAACGTGACACGGTTGACCGCGCACCCACGGCTTGGGCCCGGCGTCTTGCGAGGCGAGGAGACACGCGTCCTCGCGCGGATCCCAACAAGCCGGGTACGCGAACCTCGAGTTCAGCGGGTGGCCAATGAACGGGAGTGACATGGCCCTGGCCACCCTCACGTCAGTGATTTGGGGGTTCGGGTTTGTTGCGATTAAGTTCGGGCTGGAAGGCTTCACCGCCCCGCAACTCACCGCGCTCCGGTTTCTCATCGCCTGCCTTCCCGTTTTCCTCGTGCCTCGACCCAAGATCTCATGGGGATCGATCGTGCTGATCGGGATGACCCTATTCACGGGACAGTTCCTGCTGTTGTTCTTCGCCTATGGGCAGGGGATGCCTCCGGGACTCGCCTCGGTGACCCAGCAGACGCAGGCGTTCTTCACCGTCCTGCTCGCGGCGGTGTTCCTTCGGGATGTCCCCGGCGTTCGACAGTGCGCGGGCATGGCGATCGCCTGTGCGGGTTTGGTATTGATCGGACTGACGGTTGGATCTGACCTCAAGATCGCGGGGCTCGGCCTGGCGCTCGCCGGGGCGTTCAGTTGGGCCGTGGGAAACGTACTCGTGAAACGCACGCCTACCGTCCCCATGTTCTCATTGGTGGCCTGGTGTAGCCTTGTTCCCCCGCTGCCCGCGATCATCGTGTCGGGCCTGTCCGATCAGCACAAGACCCTGCTGGCGGCGGTTTCTAGCGCATCATGGGTGAGCCTCGCGGCGGTCGTGTACCTCGGGGCCGCGGCCACCAGCCTAGCCTATGCCATCTGGGGCCGGTTGCTCCAGCGCTACTCGACCGCGGTGGTGGCACCGTTCGCTCTCCTTGCTCCCTGCGCAGGAGTGTTGTCGTCCGCGGTCATCTTAGGTGAGGTATTCAGCCCGATGCGCTATGCTGGCATGGCCCTAATACTCGCCGGTGTCGCCACGACCATCCTGCCGACCCGCCGACCGGGGGTGATGCCCTCCGCCCGAGAGGCGTCGCGGCAGGGTTAGGGCCACGGAACTCGCAACGCCGTGTCCGTCCTGGTTTCTGTTGGAGCCCTCGACCGGATTCGAACCGGTAACCCCCTCATTACAAGTGAGGTGCTCTACCGAGTTGAGCTACGAGGGCGGCTCCAACCCGTAGTCTAACAGCGCCCGGGGGGACTGGCAAGGACAGGCGATCGGCAGGCGAAACACCCATCGGCATCCGGCTCATCGCCTAGGCCATGAACAATCCGCCGTTCACGTCGATCGTGGTGCCGGTGATAAACGCCGACTCGGGGCCCGCGAGAAACACCACCACGCGCGCCACGTCCTCCGGGGTGCCCAGACGGCGGAGCGGGGTGCGGGTGACGAAGTCCTGGCGCACCTCCTCCGGCCACGGCCGGGTCATCTCGGTCGCGATCACGCCGGGCGCCACGGCATTGACCCGGATCCCCTTCGGCCCATACTGCCGGGCCAACGTGCGGGTCAGCCCGATTACCCCGGCCTTGCTCGCCGCGTAATCGATCCCCGCGGCGATCCCGCCGACCCGGGCGGCGAGCGATGAGATGCTGACGATCGAGCCGCCGCCCTGCTCGACCATTAGCGGCAGCACCGCCTGGGTCACAAAGAAAACGGCTTTGAGGTTGATCGACATCAGGCGGTCCCACCGATCCTCGGAGAGCGCCTCGGTCGCCGTTTGGTTGAGAATGCCGGCGTTGTTCACCAGAACGTCGATCCGGCCGAACGCGCGGTGGGCCTCTCGTACGACCCGGGGGATCTCGGCCGTCCGCGCGAGGTCCGCGGTCAGAAACGCCGCCTTTCCCCCGTGCGCCCGGAGCGCCTGGGCCGCCTCCTCCCCCTCCCGGTCAAGCCGGTCGGCAATCACCACGGCCGCGCCGGCCCGGCTGAGCCCCGACGCGCAGGCCAGACCGATCCCGCGCGCTCCTCCCGTCACCAGCGCCACCCGATCCACAAGCCCCTGCGACGTCATCCCTCAGCCCTCCTGCGGTAGAATCCCCGGCGCCGCCTCGATCAACGTGAACACGCCGAACCACGCGCGCTCCAGGCCGCGAATCTCGAGACCGGCTCGAGCGGGGAGCGCCGACACCTCCAGGGTCAGATGGCAGGCGCAGCGGGCGAGATGGACGGGCGCGAAGCGGCGGAGCACCCAGTTGAGCGCCGGGACCGTCCCGAGCCCGTGCTCCAGCAGCAGGACGCGCCCGGTGGGGCGGCAGACCCGGGCCAGCTCGCGGAGCAGCCGCACCGGGTCAGGGGTCGTGCAGACCGTCAGCGTCGAGACGACCGTGTCAAACGTCCGATCCGGAAACGCCAGCGCCTCCGCGTCCATCACCTCCACGGCGAGCGGGCGCCCCAGCCGGACCGCCCGGGCCAGCGCGCGTTCCAGCATCGGCCGGCTGAGATCTACCCCCACGATCGGACATGTCGCGGCGTAGTACGGGAGGTTGACGCCCGTCCCCACCCCCACATCGAGGACTCGGCCGCGTGCCCTGGACAGCAGCCGCCGCCGCAGCCGGCCGAGCAGCAGGCGCTCGGCGACCCACTGCTCCCGGTCGTACCGGGGCGCCAACCGCGCGTACACCGCGCGGATCTCCTCAACGCCCAACGAGCAGCACCGCCTCGCCCTCCAGCACGACCTCCCCCGATTGATTGGCGCACCCGGTGCGGAGGGTGACGATCCCCTTGTCCGCCCTGATCGCCGTGATTTCCACGGTCGCGGTGACCGTATCTCCCGGGTAGACCGGCCTGAGGAACTTGAGGGTCTGGCTGAGATAGATCGCCCCCGGGCCGGGAAGGACCGTGCCGAGGGTGGCGGAGATCACCCCCGCCGGAAGCATCCCGTGCGCGACCGGCCGGCCGAACCGGCCCGTGCGCGCAAACGCTTCGTCGAGGTGCAGGGGGTTGCGGTCGCCGGAAAGCGCCGCGAACTGCTCGATGTCCGCCTGGGTGATCGTCTTGGACAGGCTGGCCCGCTGGCCGACCCGAAGATCCCGCACGCGCACGCCCGGGGGAGTCACGGCCCCCACTTCGCGCCGCGCGCAACGGGTCCTTCCCATCGAGCGCCTGCGGCGGAGCGCAAACTGCTATAATGACTACCGAGATGGCCACGATCGTTTCCCGACATCCGCACCAGCCGGCCGCAGCCCCGGGCGAAGGCATGCGCGACCAGTACGGCCGCAAGATCCGCGACCTGCGGGTCTCCCTGACCGACCGCTGCAACCTCCGCTGCGTGTACTGCATGCCGGAGGCGGTGGAGTTCAAGCCGCGCGACGAGATCCTCACCGACGACGAGATCCTGGTGCTCGTCCGCGTCGCGGCCGAGTTGGGCGTCACGAAGATCCGGCTCACCGGCGGGGAGCCGACCGTTCGGTCCAACATCGTCGGCCTCACCGCCAGGATCGCGCAGGTGTCGGGCATCGAGGATCTGGCGATGACCACGAACGGGGTCCGTCTCCGCGAGCTCGCGCAGCCGCTCGCCGCCGCCGGGCTGCGGCGCATCAACGTCAGCCTCGACACCCTCGACCGCGAGCAGTTCCGGGCCATCACCCGCTGGGGAAACCTGGACGACGTCCTGGACGGGCTCGCCGCCGCCGAGGCCGCGGGGCTGCAGCCGGTCAAGGTCAACGCCGTCGTCGTCCGCGGCTTCAACGAGGACGCCGTCGCGGACCTCGCCCGGCTCACCCTGACCCGCCCCTGGGCCGTGCGGTTCATCGAGATGATGCCGTTCGGCAGCGTGGCGGGGTTCCAGACAAACGCGTACGTCCCGAGCCGGGAGACAATGGGACGGATCGAAGCCGCCCTCGGCCCGCTCACCCCGATCGACGTCACCGGCTACGACCCGGCGCGGACCTACCGCCTGGCGGGCGCCCCGGGGACGCTCGGGTTCATCAGCTCGGTGAGCCAGCCGTTCTGCGCCCAGTGCGGGCGGGTGCGTCTCACCGCCGAGGGCCGCCTGCGGCTCTGCCTCCTGCGGGACGACGAGGCGGACCTGCGCACGCCGCTGCGCGCCGGGGCGAGCTACGAGGAGATCCGGGAGCGGTTCCGCGCCGCCGCCTACCGCAAGCCGTGGGGACACGGGCTGGCGCGCGGCGTCATCCCACAGCGGCGGATCATGTCGCAGATCGGCGGGTAACGCACACGCGGCCCCCCCCCGGTTGGGGGGGCCGCGTGACCGACGCGCCGCTACCTATTCTTCTTCGCCTTCGAGGTTGCGCTCCAGCTTCCGCTTCACCCGCTGCAGGGCGTTGTCGATGGACTTGACGTGGCGGTGCAGCTCGGTCGCCATCTCCTGGTAGGACTTGCCCTCGAGGTACGCCGTCAGCACCCGGCACTCCAGGTCGCTCAGGTTCTTCCGGATGCGCTCGCGCATCATCAGCGATGCTTCTTGGTTGATCACCAACTCTTCCGGGTCGGAGACCTTGATGCTGCTGATGACATCGAGCAGGGTGCGGTCGGAGTCCTCGTCGTAGATCGGCTTGTTGAGGGAGATGTACGAGTTGAGCGGGATGTGCTTTTGCCGGGTGGCGGTCTTGATCGCCGTGATGATCTGCCGGGTGATGCACAGCTCGGCGAACGCCCGGAACGACGAGAGCTTGTCGCGCCGGAAGTCCCGGATCGCCTTGTAGAGGCCGATCATCCCTTCCTGGATGATGTCCTCGCGATCGGCCCCGATCAGGAAATACGCCTTGGCTTTGACCCGGACGAAGTTGCGGTATTTATTGATGAGAAACTCGGCGGCGAATTCGTCTCCGCTCTTTGCGCAATCGACAAGCTGTTCATCTACCATTTCCTGGTAGATGGGTACGACTGGCTTGCGGGCAACTACCATTCTCGCCTCCGCCCCGAGTGTTCCGCTGTTACAAACGATCCCTACCGTAGCACGGACCGTGGCATCGAATCGTGTTCGCCGGGGCGCTGGATTGCTCGATCGTGTCGAGCAGTCACGGCGGCCCCGCTGGGCGCTGCTTGTGGCCGCTGCCGCAAGTTACTCATATTATACGAACGCGGCTAAGTCAAGTCAACACGATCGTTCGCGCGGGCCCCCTCCCCGGAGGCACGATGGCGACGCGCCACCTCGAACAGCAGCAGCGCCGCGGCGACGGACACGTTGAGCGAGGCCACCCGGCCGCGCAGCGGGATGCGCACGACGCGATCACAGCGCTCGCGGACCAGGCGGTGCAGCCCCCGCCCTTCCCCGCCCAGGACGAGCACCAAGGGGGGATCGAGCGGGGCGGCATCGTAGCGCTCGGATCCGGCGGCATCCCCCCCCACCACCCAGACCCCCTCGCCCTTCAGGCGCTCGAGCGCGGCGACGAGGTTGCCGACCTGGGCCACCGGGCAGTGCGCCAGCGCCCCCGCCGACGCCCGGGCCACCACCGGGGTCAACCCGGCGGCGCGGCGTCGGGGGATGATCACGCCGTGGGCCCCCGCGGCCTCGGCGGTCCGGATCACGGCCCCAAGGTTGTGGGGGTCTTCGACCCCGTCGAGCGCGATCAGGAACGGCGGCTCGCCGCGGGCGCGCGACCGCGCGAGGAGGTCGTCGACGCTGACCGTCGGCGCCGCGGCGATCATCGCGGCCACTCCCTGGTGGACGATCCCGTGCGCGAGGGCATCGAGGCGGCGCCGGTCAACGATCTGGACCACCACGCGGCGGGCCCGGGCCTCGCGCACGATCTCCCGCAGCGGTCCCCGCACGTCCGCGCTGCGGGCGACCAGCACGCGCGAGACCGGCCGCCCGGCGCGGAGCGCCTCGAGCACCGCCCGCCGCCCGAGAAGCGAGGCGTCGGCGTCGGCGGGTGGAGGGGTCAGCGCACCCGCCACGTCACCCCGGTCGGGGAGTCCTCGAGGAGGATGCCGAGGGCCTGGAGGCGAGCGCGGATCGCATCGCTCGTCGCCCAATCCCGCTGGCGGCGCGCCTGCGTCCGGCCGCCGGCCACGAACTCGATCAGCTCGTCGGCGGAGGCGCCGTCCCCCGCCCGAAGCGCGGCGAGCAGCGGATGGTCGGCGGGGAAAAGCTGGGGCCACTTCGCGACCAGTTCCCGGGCCAGCCCGTGGAGCGCACGGCGCTGCTCCGGGGTCACCGCGACGGTAAGGCGCAGCCCGAGCACGCCGGCGAGGCTCGAGAGCAAGGCACTTCCCCCGGCCAGCGCGCCGAGCATCGACGGGGGCGCCGGCGCGGCGGCCTTGGCCAGAACATCCGCCCCCCGGTTGAGGGCCGTGGCGAGATCGAAGATCGCGGCGAGCGCCCGCGGCGTGTTGAAGTCGTCGTCCATCGCCTGCTCGAACGCCTCGCGCGCCGCCGCGGCCGCGCGCGTTACCTCTGCGGAACCGCCCGCGGCCGCCGCATCGCCCGCGCGGGCCGGGACCGCTCCCCCGCCCCGCCACCCGGCCCGGCGCAGCGTGGTGTCCACGTGCTCGGCGGCGGTGCGCAGCCGCTCCGCGCCGTGCGTCGCCGCTGCCAGTGACTCCTCGCTCCACAGCGTCGGGCTGCGGTAGTGGGAAGAGAACACAAACACGCGGATGGCGTCGGGGTGGTACCGCCTGAGCGCCTCTTCGATCGTCACGATGTTCCCGAGATGGCGGGTCATCTTCTCCTGCCCCTCGGAGAGGCGGAGGAGGCCGTTGTGCACCCAGAACCGGACGAACGGGGCCTTGCCCGTGTACGCCTCCGACTGGGCGATCTCGTTCTCGTGGTGCGGGAAGACCACGTCCTGCCCTCCGCCGTGGAGGTCGAGCTGATCGCCGAGCAGGGAGATCGACATCGCCGAGCACTCGATGTGCCATCCCGGCCGGCCCGGCCCCCAGGGGCTGTCCCACGAGGGCTCCCCGGGTTTGGCCGCCTTCCACAGAACGAAGTCCATGGGGTGCGCCTTCCGGGGGTCCACGTCGATCCTGGCGCCGGCCTGCATCTCGTCGAGCGATCGGCCGGAGAGCCGTCCGTAGGCCGGAAACGCCGTCACCCGAAAAAAGACGTCCCCCTCCACGGCGTAGGCGACCCCCCGATCGACGAGGCCGCGAATCATCTCCAGCATCTTGGGGATGACCTCTGTGGCCCGGGGATAATGGTCGGCCCGACGGACGCCCAGCTGGTCCATCTCGCGCAGGAATCGCGCGGCGTACTGCTCGGCCAGGGCCGCCACCGTCGTCCCCTGTTCTTGCGCGGTCTGGATGATGCGGTCCTCGATGTCGGTGAAGTTCTGGACGTGCTTCACCCGGTAGCCCCGGTATTCCAGATAGCGGTGGATCACATCGAAAACCAGGAAGGAGAGCGCGTGCCCGACGTGGGACGGTCCGTAGAGGTTCGGGCCGCAGACGTACATGCGGACTTCGCCCGCGTGCAGGGGCGTGAACTCTTCGACCCGCCGGGTGAGGGTGTTGTAGATTCGCAGCGCCATCGGCCGTCCCGGTTAGAACAGCGACCGGTGCACGGGCACCGCCGCAAGCTCCGCGATCAGTTCCCATCGGCCCTGCGTCCGCCAGGTCCAGGGATCCATGTCGGAGACGCGGTGCAGGTCGAAGCACCCCCGGTCCGCGAGCACCCGCAGGTACGATTCGCCGCGCTCCCACCGCCGCTCGAGGACGCGGACGATGCGGTAGAAGACGGAGCCCCTCCAGAACCCGGTGGGCCGGGACCTCAGCCCCTCCGGGTCGGTCTCGACCACGATGGGCTCGCAGAGCGCCCGGCGCTCGATCAGGACGAGGTGGGTGTGCGCGGACCGATGCGCCGCCCCCTCCGACCGCGTCCGAATCGTCATCGGAACCCGCCCCTCTCCGAAGACGGCAGCGCCTCCACGCTGGCCACCGCCTGCGCCGCGATCCCCTCTTCCCGGCCGATCGCCCCCAACCCCTCCATCGTCGTGGCCTTGACGTTCACGCTGCCCGCGGGCAGGTCGACCGCCGCGCCGATCGCCGCGCGCATCGCCGCCACGTACGGGGCCAGCCGGGGGGCCTCGGCGAGCACGACGACATCCACGTGCACCGGCCGCCACCCGCCTTCGCTGAGCAGCGCGCGGACCTTCGCCAGGAGCGCCAGGCTGTCCGCGTCCCTGTAGGTGGGGTCGGTCGGCGGGAAGTGGTACCCGATATCCCCGCAGCCCGCCGCGCCCAGCAGCGCGTCCATCACCGCGTGCACGATCACGTCCGCGTCGGAGTGCCCGAGCAGCCCGCGGGGGTGCGGAATCTCCACCCCGCCGAGCACCAGGCGGCGTCCGTCCCCAAACCGGTGCGCGTCGAAGCCGACGCCGACGCGGGGCGCGCGCGCCGCGTCCCCGCTCCCCCCCAACAGCGCCTCGGCCAACCGCAGATCCTCCGGCACGGTCACCTTCAGGTTGGTGGGGTCGCCGGGGACGAGCCTCACCCGGCTCCCCATCCGTTCGACCAGCCCCGCATCATCCGTGCCGCGGAACCCCTGCCGCGCCGCGGCCTCGTGCGCCCGCTCCAGGAGCGAGCGGCGAAAGGCCTGCGGGGTCTGCACCCGGTAGAGCGAGGCCCGGTCGAGGGTCTCCCGGACCCACTCCCCCTCCCCCCGCTTCACGGTCTCGCCGATCGGCAGCGCGGCCGTCGCCGATCCGTCGCGGGCCGCCGCGACGAGCACCTCCGCGGCCAGCGCGCGGGAGAGGAACGGCCGAGCGCCGTCGTGGACGAGGACGAGATCCGGACCCGGCGGGAGCGCCCGCAGGCCGCATTCCACCGACGCCTGCCGGTCGGCTCCGCCCGGCACCACCGCGGTGACCTTGGTCAACCCCGCGCGCCGGGTCATCTCCGAGACGGTGCCCACCGCCTCGGCGGGGACCACCACGGCGATCGCCTCGATCTCGGACACATCCTGCAGGGTGGCCAGCGCATACTGCACGAGGGGCCGTCCGCGCAACACCACGAGCGATTTCGGAACCGCCCCGCCGAACCGCTCGCCGCGCCCGGCCGCCGGGACCACGGCCGCCGCCCGCACCCCGCCGCTCACCGACCGGCGCCGTCCTTCTCGAGCACCTTGGGGCGCGCGAAGATCATTCGCCCCGCGACGGTCTGCAGGACGCTCGTCACAATCGTGTCCAAGGTCTCGCCGATGTGCCGCTTGCCGCCCTCGACCACGATCATCGTCCCATCGTCCAGGTATCCCACGCCCTGGCCGGCTTCCTTGCCGTCCTTGATGACGTGGACGGACAACTCCTCGCCCGGGATCATCACCGGCTTGATCGCGTTCGCCAGCTCGTTGACGTTGAGCACGCGGACCCCCTGGAGCTCGGCGATCTTGTTCAGGTTGTAGTCGTTGGTGACGATCCAGGCCCCGGTCGCCCGGGCCACCCGGACGAGCTGCGCGTCCACCGGCCCGCTGGCGAACTCATCGCCCTCGTCGTAGATCTGGACCCCCTGCTTGTCCCGCTGCATCCGGTTGAGGATGTCGAGCCCCCGCCGCCCCCGGTTCCGCCGGATCTGGTCGCTGGCATCGGCGATCCGCTGCAGTTCCGCCAGCACCGACCGGGGGACGAGCAGCGGTCCCTCCAAGAACCCCGTCTGCGCGATGTCGGCGATCCGCCCGTCGATGATCACGCTCGTGTCGAGCAGCTTGGGGATGCTGCTCAACCGAAGCCGCCGGTCGCGCGACCCCAGCCGCTCGGCGAGCCGGGGGAACGCGGCGAGGAAGTCCTCGCGCCGCTGGATGCCGAGATGGAGGCCCAAATATCCGAAGACGAACACGGCGGTGAGCGGGATGATGTACGGCCCGATGATCGGCACGCGCAGGAGCGGAATGCTGACGAGAAATGCGATCACCAGCCCCAGGATCAGCCCGCCCGCGCCCGCAAAGACATCCCGCAGCGGGACCCCGCCGAGGTGGTGCAGGATCCACGTCATCGTGGACACAAACCAACCCCGCAGCGGGGGCGCGAACAGCCAGCCGAGCAGCGCGCCGAGCAGCGTCCCGCCCGCGTGCGCCCCCGCCTGCCCGCCCGCCAGATGCACTCCGCCGCGCACCATCTCGCGGTACACGAAGTCGGCGATCTGATAGCCAATGACGGAGCCGAAGATCAGGCCGATTGATCGAACAAATCGAATCATCGCCGTCCACCGGTGTCAACGCTCGTACGGCTTTCGCGGGTCGCGCAGGACGTTTCATTATACCACGCCCATTCGCCGCGCAAGCGCCGCACCGACGATCGACGGTGCGGTGCCGCCGCGGTGGTTTTCCTTGACACCCGCGCAACCACGTTCATATAATTGGGCCGTTCGTCGTACGGGGATCCGGAAGGGGGCGGGCATCGATGAAAGAGACGAAGCCGTCTTTCCAGGACCAGGTCGATGCGTATCTGATCCGCCACCGCAGCATTCTCGACGTTCTGAGCAAGCTGCAAGAATCCACCGCCCGCGTGAACCGCGCCGTCGTCAAGGCCGTGACCACGTGCGGCTGCATTTCGATCGACGCGAGCAAGCAGCAGTTCCCCGCCGAAGTCAGCCTCGCCGAGATCCGCGGCTACCTGGAGACCCATCTCACCGGCGCGCTGTGCGACCGGTGCCGAGAGGCGCTCGAAACCGAGATCGGCAGCTCGCTCTTTTACACCGCCGGATTGTGCAGCCTGCTCGACCTCCAGCTGGACCAGATCCAGGAGAAGCAGCACAGCCGGATCAAGACGCTCGGCATCTTCAACCTCACCTAAGCGTGCGCGCCCGCCTCATCCGGGCGCGGGATCATCCCAACAGCAGGTCGAGGGCTTCCCGGATCTGGGCCACGCCGACGAGCTCGACCCCCCCGGCGTCGTCGACCCCGGCGAGGTTGGCCCTCGGAAGGATCACCCGCCGGAACCCCAGCTTCGCCGCCTCGGCGATCCGGCTGCCGATCCGGCTCACCGCCCGCACCTCGCCGCCGAGTCCCACCTCGCCCACCACGACCGTCCCGGGATCCGTCGGACGCTCGCGGTGCGAGCTGGCGACCGCCGCCGCCACCCCCAAATCCGCTGCCGGTTCCTCCACGCGCACGCCCCCGGCGACGCTGACGTAGACGTCGTAGGTGGCCAGGTGCAGCCCCGCGCGCTTCTCCAGGACGGCCAGGAGCAGCAGCATCCGGTTGGTGTCGACCCCGGCGGCCGTCCGGCGGGGGAAGCCGAACGGGGTCCGGGTGACGAGCGCCTGCATCTCCAGCAGCAGCGGCCGCGACCCCTCCACCGCGCAGACCACCACCGACCCCGGCGCGTCGAGCGGCCGCTCGGACAGGAACAGCGCCGACGGATCCGACACCTCCGCCAGCCCGCGGCCGCTCATGGCGAAGATGCCGATCTCGTTGGTCGATCCGAAGCGGTTCTTCGTCACCCGCAGCAGCCGATAGGCATGGTGGCGCTCCCCCTCAAAGTAGAGCACGGTGTCCACCATGTGCTCGAGCACCCGCGGGCCGGCGATCGCGCCCTCCTTGGTGACGTGCCCGACGATGAGCACGGCGGGCCCCCCCTCCGCCTTGGCCACCCGCAGCAGATCGCCGGTGCACTCCCGGATCTGGCCCACGCTGCCCGGCGCGGCCGGCAGGTCGGGGCGGTACACGGTCTGGATGGAATCGATCACCAAGAGGCTGGGCGCGACCTGGGCCACCTGCATTTCGATCTCCTGGAGATTGGTCTCGGCGAGGACCAGCAGGCGTGGAGCGTCCACGCCCAGCCGCGCCGCCCGCATCTTCGTCTGCCGGACCGACTCCTCCCCCGAGACATAGAGCACCGTGCGGGCCGCGGCGAGACGCTGCGCCACCTGCAGCGCCAGCGTCGACTTGCCGATCCCCGGATCGCCGCCGAGCAGCACCAGCGACCCCGGCACCAGCCCTCCGCCCAGGACGCGGTCGACCTCGCCGATCCCCACCTCGAGCCGCGACTCCTGGTCGAGCGCCACCTCCGCGATCGGCGTGGGGGCTCCGGCGGGGCCGGGGCGCGGGCGCGCCGCGCCGCCGTGAGACGGGGCGGTCGGCTCCTCGACGAGCGTGTTCCACGCCTCGCAGGCCGGGCAGCGGCCGAGCCATTTGGTGGACTCGTACCCGCACTCCTGGCAGACGTACGCGACGCGTCCCCCACCCCCGCTGCCGCCGTCCCTGCGCCGCCTCACCGCCGCCCCCGCCCGCCTCTGATATAGAGCGGCCCGGGCGCCACCGCCCGGGCCGCCGTCGGTTCGTGCTCCACGTGCGCCTTAGGTCGCCGTATCCGCCGCCACGGGCTCGCGCCGCTTCTCGAAGACCACGGTGCCGTCGCGCGCGTCCAGGACGATCTCGTCCCCGGCGTGGAACTTCCCGCGCAGCATGTCGTCGGAGAGCGGATCCTCCACCAGCCGCTGGATCGCCCGCCGGAGCGGCCGCGCCCCGTACTGCGGGTCGTACCCCTCGGTGGCCAGCAGCTCGCGCGCTCCCTCCGTGATCACGAGCGACATCCCCTGTCCCCGGATCTCCCGCTTCACGCGCTCCATCAGGATGTTCACGATCGAGGTGATCTGCTCGCGCGTCAGCGGGCGGAAGACGATGATCTCGTCGACCCGGTTGAGGAACTCCGGCCGGAAGGTCCGGCGCAGCTCCTCCATGACCTGGGTCTTCATCCGGTCGTAGCTCCGGTCGGCCTCCAGCTGCTCGCTCTCGGTGCCGCGGAACCCGAACCCCGAGTCGCGCTGGATCTGCGGCGCGCCGACGTTGCTGGTCATGATGATCACGCAGTTTTTGAAATCGACCGTCCGCCCCTGCGCGTCGGTGAGGCGGCCGTCCTCCAGGATCTGCAACAGCACGTTGAAGATCTCCGGGTGCGCCTTCTCGATCTCGTCGAGCAGGACGACCGAGTAGGGGCGCCGCCGAACCTGCTCGGTCAGCTGTCCGCCCTCTTCGTAGCCGACGTACCCGGGGGGCGCCCCGACGAGCCGGGAGACGGTGTGCCGCTCGGTGTACTCCGACATATCGATCCGGATCACCGCGCCCTCGTCCCCGAACAGGAACTCCGCCAGCGCCAGCGTCAGCTCGGTCTTCCCCACGCCGGTCGGCCCGAGGAAGACGAACGAGCCGATCGGCCGCCGGGCGTCCTTCAATCCCGCGCGCGCCCGACGAACCGCACGCGAGACCGCGTGCACGGCCTCGTCCTGGCCGACGATCCGGTGGTGGAGCGAGTCCTCCATCCGCAGGAGCTTCTCGGTCTCCTCTTCGACCAGGCGCATCACCGGGATGCCGGTCCAGCTGGAGACGATATCCGCGATGTCGTCAGCGGAGACCGTCGTGATGTCGCGCCCCTTGTCGGTCTTCCAGGAACTCTCCAGTTCCTCAAGCTTCTGCCGCAGGACCTTCTCCTTGTCCCGCAGGCTCGCCGCCTTCTCAAAATCCTGACCCTTGATCGCCTCTTCCTTTTCGCGCCGCACCCGCTCCGCCTTGTCGAGCGCCTGACGGACCTCTTGGGGAAGGAAGCTGGCCTGGAGGCGGATCTTGCTCGCCGCCTCGTCCATCAGGTCGATCGCCTTGTCCGGCAGGAACCGGTCCGAGATGTACTTGTCGGCGAGCATCGAGGCCGCGACGAGCGCCTCGTCGCTGATCTTCACCCCGTGGTGCGCCTCGTACCGCTCGCGCAGGCCGCGCAGGATCTCCACCGTCTGATCGACGTTGGGCTCGGCCACGAGGATGGGGGCAAACCGGCGCTCCAGCGCCGCGTCCCGCTCCACGTACTTGCGGTACTCGTCAAGGGTGGTCGCCCCGATGCACTGCAGTTCCCCCCGCGACAGCGACGGCTTCAGGATGTTGCTGGCGTCGATCGCCCCTTCCGCCGCCCCCGCGCCGACGAGGGTGTGCAGCTCGTCCACGAAGAGCACGACCTCGCCCTGCGCCTTGCGGATCTCCTCCATCACCTTCTTCATCCGCTCTTCGAACTCGCCGCGGTATTTGGTGCCGGCGACGAGCGCGGCCAGGTCGAGCTGCACGACGCGCTTGTTCCGGAGGACCTCGGGCACGTCGCCGCGGACGATCCGCTGCGCGAGCCCCTCGGTGATCGCCGTCTTGCCGACGCCGGGCTCACCGATCAGGGCGGGGTTGTTCTTGGTGCGGCGGGAGAGCACCTGGATCACCCGCTCGATCTCCCGCTCCCGGCCGATCACCGGATCGAGCTTGTTCTCGCGCGCCAGCTTGGTGAGATCCCGTCCGAATTCGTCCAGCGTCGGGGTCTTGCTGGCCTGCTTGGTGTAGGAGGCGGTCCCCTCCTCGCCGAGGAGGTACACCACCTGCGAGCGCACGCGCTCCAGATCGGCGCCCATCGCCTCGAGCACCCGCGCGGCGACGCCCTCGCCCTCGCGGATCAGGCCGAGCAGCAGATGCTCCGTGCCGATGTAGTTGTGGCCGAGCCGGCGCGCCTCATCCAGCGCCAGCTCCAAGACCTTCTTGGCACGCGGCGTAAACGTCACTTCTTCGTGCGGGGTCCGCTCGCCGCGGCCGATCGCGCTCTCGATCTCGGCGCGCACCCGCTCGGGGCTGATGTTCAGGGACTCCAGGACCTTGCTGGCGACCCCTTCCCCTTCGCGGACGATGCCGAGCAGGATATGCTCCGTCCCAACCGCGCTGTGGTTCAGCCGCTTGGCTTCCTCTTGCGCGAGGATGATGACGCGGCGGGCTCGCTCCGTAAACCGTTCAAACATCTCGCGGCTGACCTCCTCCCTGCCAGGCTGTGTGCGACGCGATCCGGTGGTCCCGACGACCTCCTGCTTCTACGAATCCAGCCATCCGACTGTTCTCTTCCCCGGAGGCCGCGACCGCAGGAACCCCCGGGGCCCGGCAGAGCGTGAAGGACTGTCCCCTTCTACGGAACCGACGTTACCGGCTCATAAAGAAGTACGCTGGCCCCTCCCCCGACCATTCCCCGCTGCCGGTTCGCAAGCTGCGGCGGCCCGTGCTCTTCTTTTCTTCGTGTCCGGTCTGACTCCTGCAGGAAGCGGCCGCCCGACGCCACGCGGCCCCCGCATTCTTTATGATTCCCCTCGGCCGAAGAGCCCGGACACCGATAGATCCTATCTTCCGATAGCGAAAGTCAACCCTTTGATACGGGACGGTGGCGGCGGAGGGACGGAACGTCGGGAGGGTGGAACGTCGGTCAGCGCTTGATCGCTTTGATCGTGTAGCGAATCGTCCCGGCCGGGGCTTTGACCGTGACCTTCTCCCCCCGACGGCGGCCGAGGAGCGCCCGCCCGACCGGGGATTCGTTGCTGATCCGATCGTGCAGGGGATCGGCTTCGGGGGACCCCACGATCGTGTAGGTGAGCTCCTCTCCCCCCTCGTCGGTCACCTGGACGGTGCTCCCGACCGTGACCAAGTCGGAGCGGACCTCGTGATTGTGGATCACTTTGGCGTTCCGCAGCATGCCTTCGAGGGTGAGAATGCGGCCTTCGATGAAGGCCTGCTCGTTCTTGGCGTCCTCGTACTCGGAGTTTTCCATCAGATCGCCGAACTCTTTCGACTGCTTGATCCGCTCGGCGACTTCCTTGCGCTTGACCGTCTTGAGGACTTCAAGCTCCTCTTCCAGCTTGCGAAGCCCTTCCGGGGTTAGGATGGTTTCCTTCTCGCCCATACCGGTCGGTCCACCTAGGTGGAAATCGTGCCCCTCTGAAGAGGGGACGAGACTGAGGGAATCCCCTCAGTCTCGGCATCGTCTGTGACGCCAGGTAGTATAGCGGAAGCGGATAGGGTTGTCAAAGTCCGAGCGAGACCGTCCCCGGGGCGGGCGCCGCCCGCGCGGCCTGGCGGATCGCGTCGACTTCATCGTCGGAAATCTTTCGCTCAAACCGCCGGAACCCCGAGAGCCGGAACCCGTGCCGACGCATCAGCGCGTGGATCTCGTCGACCTTGTCCAGCCCCACATCCGCGCCGAGCGTGTAGTCCTCGTAACGCCGCTCGAGCGCGAGGAGGATCGTCTCCGCCATGCACGCCTCGCACGAGCGCGGCGGGAACCCGAAGTCGAGGCCGAACTCCACGGGCCCCGGGACTTCGATCACCCCCCCGTCGATAACCAGGATGTCGCTCCGACGGTCGTAGACGAGCCGGGAGACGTTTCGCGGACGCGCCACGTCGCAGACCACCGCCCCCGGACGGAGGTCCTCCGGCTCGATGAGGACGTCGGTGGCGGTGCTCACCGTGATCACCAGGTCGGCCACCCCCACCGCCCGCCGCACGTCGGTGGTCACCCGGACCCGGGCGCGCCCCGCCCCGCGGAGGCGCTCGGCCAGCGCGTCCAGCCGGGGACGCGTGCGCGCGGCGAGGACGAGCCCGCCCACCTGCCGGGCGAGGATCCGACAGCAGGCGGTGCCGATCGATCCGGTCGCGCCGATCACGGCCACCTCCGCCGCGGGGACGTCGATCCCCATCCGCTGCGCGCCGAGCAGCGCCCCCTCGATCGCGGTGGCGACGGTGAGGCTGTTGCCGGTGGTGACGCCGATCTCGAGGGCGTTCGCGACCGTGATCCCCCGGTCGCCGACCACCTTCGTGAAGGCGCCCAGGCCGACGATGCCGGCCCCCAGGCGTTCGGCGATGCGCCCGGCCTGAATCAGGCGGCGGTAGACCAATGGAGGTGGAGCGGCCAGGAGCACCCGCGGCGTCCAGGGGAGAGCGATGAACCACCCCTCGGCCGCCGCCCCCGTGCTCGACTGGATCCCGGTGATGTGCGAGGCCTCGAACGGGGGGACGGCGCGGAAGGCGGCTTCCACCAGGCGGGCGGGCAGGAACCGGGTGATCGGAAATTTTTGCGCATACTGGGAGACGTAGAGCGGATGCAGGATGAAGGCAAACCGTCCGAGGGAAGCCGTCATGCGCCGCGCGCCGCCCGCCTGCCGCTCATCGCCTCTTTCCCTCCCGCGCCTACGCCGGCTGCAGCGATTCGATCCGCGGCCGGAACCCGGCGCGCAGGAGACACTGCACGTAGTCCTCCGGCCGGAGCTCTTCGCGCCGCCCGTCGGACAGCGCCAGCACGATCCCCTCCAGCACGTTCGTGGCGAACGAGCGCCCCTCCATCTCCGGGGACACCGTGATCAGCGTCCGGACCCGGCGCCGGCGCAACTCCTCGGTGTCCTCGCGCGTCACCGTCTGGGTCAGGACCGTCTTGCCCGCCAGGTCGGCGGGCATGTATCGCCGGATGAAGTGAAAGTCGCCGGCGAGCACCTCGGCCCACTGAAAAAGCCGCGGGTAGCGGGGCGTGTTCTGCTCCTGCTTCCCCCCGGTGGGGTAAAGCAGCTGAAACGGCAGCTTGGTGAGGATCGGCAGCAGGCACGCGGCCAGCAGCCGCACCGTCCCCAACGTGCGCATCGGGATGGGAAGGCCGAGGGCGAAGTAGAAATCCCCGAAGAGCGTCACCGCCCCGGCCTCGACGAACGCCTCGGCCATCCCGTACCGGTCGACGCTGCTCACCAGCAGCACCCGGCGACCGGCGAACGAGATCCCGGCTTCGCGGGGCAGGTAGTCGAGGATCAGGTACTTCTCCCACGAGTTCTTGATCCCGCCGCCGTCCACCACCGGCGTCCGGGTCACCCCCCGGATCAACCGGGCGGCGTCGCGGATCTGATACCGCGACCCGCCCGCGCGGAGGAAGAGGTCGATGCCCCCCATGCCGATCGCGTCCACCTGCCCGTCCAGCTCGCGCACCAGCGTCCGGAAGCGGGCGGTGTCCCCGTCGGTCCCGATCCGCTCGATGATGAAGCGCTCGCCGAGGATGTCCGTTTCGACCCGCTTGTCCCGAGTGCTGCTGCCCAAACTGACACTGACCACGCGCTTCATCCCGTCGACTGTTAGACCCTCCCTCCGGCCTCTCCTGCCCCCTCCGGGCTGGCGTTGCGCTCGGAGAGGATGCGCAGGCCGTCGAGGGCCAGCAGCGGATCGACGTGCGCGATCGAGGGCGTCTCCGAGGCGATCAGCGCGGCGTAGCCGCCCGTCGCGACGACCGTGGCCCGTCCGCCCAGCTCCTGGCGCATCCGGCCGACCATCCCATCGACCTGACCGGCGAAGCCGTACAGGACCCCGGATTGAATCGCCGCGATGGTGTTCCGGGCGATGATCGACGGCGGCCGAATGATCTCAACCTTGCGCAGCTGCGCGGCGTGCTGGACGAGGGCGTCGAGCGAAATCCCGATCCCGGGACAGATCGCCCCGCCCAGGAAGTCGCCGTCCGGGGAGACCGCCGTGAAGGTCGTGGCGGTGCCGAAGTCAACGATGATCGTGGGACCGCCGTACGCCGCGTACGCGGCGATGGCGTTGGCGATGCGGTCCGCGCCGACCTCGGGCGGGTTGTCGTAGAGGATCCGCATCCCGGTGCGGATGCCCGGGCCGACCTCCAGCGGCGTGCACCCGAGATAGGTCTGGCAGAGCTGCCGGAACGTCGCCGCGAGCGGCGGGACCACGCTCGCGATCGCCACCGCGCGGATGTCCGGGAAGTCGACGCTGGCGTGCCGGCAGAGCTGCTGCCAGAGCATGGCGTACTCGTCGGCGGTGCGATCCCGATCGGTGGCGATCGTCCAGTTTGCCACGCGGCCGCGGCCGCGGTAGAGCGCGAGCTTAATCTGGGTGTTCCCGACGTTCACGGCGAGCAGCATGCGGGGGATCCTCCGTTCCAGTCTGCAGGGCAGTACCGGACAGAGCCTGCGGCAGACTCGGGGGTCCGGCTCCCCGGGGGGATGCCGGCCATCCGTAGCGTAGCCGATCGGCGCGCCCCCGTCAAAGCGCGGCGCCCTCCCCGACTCCGGCCGAAGGTCGCGGGGCGGTGCTACCCGGCGAGGCCGGGGACGCCGCCGAGCGTCCGCGCCGTCATCACCGAGCGCATCACCGCCTCGGCGACGACCTCGGGGACCGCGGCCTGCACGGCGAGCCAGTCGGATGCGACCTCCCCGTTGCTCAGGACGAAGAACGTGTCGCCGTCGAGCGAGGTGTGGGATGGCGAGACGGCGCGGGCAAGGCCGGTGTGGGCGAGCAGCGCGAGCCGCGTGGCCTGGGACTTCGTCAGCGCGGCGTCCGTCGCCACCACCCCCAACGTGGTGTGGAAGCCGGAGCCGCGCCCGAGGCCGTGGGCCATCAGATACGCGGTCGTGCCGGCGAACCGCCCGCGGTCGGGATCCCGCGCGCCGGCCAGGATCCGCCCGCTGCGGACGTCCACGACATCGCCGAACGCATTGGTCACCACGATCGCCGCGACGACCGCCCCGCCGGCGACCCGGGTGCCCCAGGTCCCGACGCCGGACTTCATCGCCCCCCGGACCCCGAAGAGCTTCCCCACCATCGCCCCTGTGCCGACCCCAACACACCCCTCTTCGACGGGTCCCGCCCGCGCCGCCCGGCAGGCGGCCGCCCCCATCGCCGCATCGGGGCGGGTGTCCGCGCTGCCGATGTCCAGATCGTAGATCACCGCGGCGGGCACGATCGGGACCCGCGCCCGGGACGTCGGGTACCCGATCCCGCGGGCCCCGAGATACTCGACCGCCCCGTCCGCGGCGGCGAGGCCGAAGGCGCTCCCCCCGCAGAGCAGCACGGCGTGAACCCGTTCCACGAGGTTCTCGGGTCGCAGCAGATCGGTCTCGCGCGTCCCGGGAGCACCGCCCAGCACCGCCCCGCCGGCGACGGCCCCCTCCCCGCACAGCACCGCGGTGCACCCGGTGAGGTGCTCCAGATCGGTGGCGTGGCCGACGGTGATCCCCGGCACGTCGGTGATCGCGGCGCCGGCGGTCACCGGCCCGGCTCCCGCAGCCGCAGGTCGCCGGCGACGACTCGCCGGATCTCGCCGCCGTCGAGCCGCACGAGCAGCGCTCCCGCCTCGTCGAGATCGAGCGCGGTCCCCTCGATCGCGCCGTCGGGCATCTCCACGCGGACTGACCGGCCGAGGGTGTCGGTCGTCTCGCGCCACCGCCGCAGCGTCGGCCCGGTCCCGCCGGACTTCAGCTCCGCGTACGCGCGGTCCAGTTCGCGCAGCACGGCGCGGATCAGCCCTTCCCGATCCACGGGGTGGCCGAGCAGGGCCTGGAGCGAGGTGGCGGGGTACCCCTCGATCACCGGGAGCGCCGCGAGGGCGATGTTCGCGTTGATCCCGACGCCCACCACCACCCACTCGGCGCCGGCGGTCGCCTCGGCCAGGATGCCGGCGATCTTGCCGCCGTCGACGAGGACATCGTTCGGCCACTTCACGCGGGCCGGGAGCCCGGTGAGCTCGCGGATCGCCCGGGCGGTCGCGACCCCCGCCCCAAGGCCCAGGAGCGGGACGCGCTCCAGGGGGAGCTCCGGGCGGAGGATCACGGACAGCCAGATGCCGCCGCGGGGGGACGTCCACGATCGCCCGCGGCGGCCGCGGCCGGCGGTCTGCTCGTCCGCCAGGATGACGGTGCCCTCGGGAGCTGAGACCTCGGTCAGCTGCACCGCCAGGTCGTTCGTCGACGGGAGGGACTCGTGCCAGCGGACGTAGCGGCCGATCAGGCGAGTGCCGAGGTCGGCGAACCGGTCGATCATCGATCGCCCCCCGCCGCGGTCGGGCTCGGGCGGTAGACGCGCACGGCCTCGCGATCCGGGAGCGCCTCGAGCAGGGCTTCCACCGACGCGCCGTCGGGCAGCCGCAACCCGGGGACCAGCTCGGCGAGGGGGACGAGCGCGAACGCTCGGCGGCGGAGTTCGGCGTGCGGGATCACCAGGTCCGGCGTCGCCAGCTCGAGCGCATCGTAGACGAGGATGTCGATGTCGATCGTCCGCGGTCCCCAGCGGACGGTCCGCACCCGGCCCAGCTTCGCTTCGACCTCGAGGCAGCGCGCGAGCAGCGCCGCGGAGGGGAGGGCCGTCCGGACCTGCACCACTTGGTTGAGGAAGCAGGGCTGATCGGTCTTTCCCCAGGGAGGCGATTCGTAGAGATGCGAGGCGGCGACGACGCGCAGGTCGGGAGTGTCCAGGAGGGCCCTGGCCTGCGCCAGCATCTGCGCACGGTCGCCCTGGTTGGAGCCGAGGCCCAGGAACACGGAGGCGGGTTCGTCCCCTTCCCGCGCGCGCCCCAGCGCTTCCCATCCTTCGCGCAGCACCAGCGCCCCGAGCAGGAGGGCCGCCCCCGGGTCGGCCCACCCGAGCCCCACCCGCTGCGCCGCGAGGCCGACGAGCACCACCCCGGCCATCAAGCCGCAGGCCAGGTTCCCCATCGCGTCCTCGCGCAGCGCCTCGCTCCCCAGCACGCGCGCGACCCGCCGCTTCGCCGAGGAGAGCCACGGCATGCCGAGCAGCGCCGCCAGCGAGACCGCGAACCCCCACGCTCCGGGTGCGACCCCAACCGGCCTCCGGAGACGCTCGGCGGCCCCGATCAGGATGTAGACGGCAAGCGCGAGCAGGCATCCCGCGACCACACGGGCCGAGAGGCGCTCGGCCGCGGCGACGCGCCGGGCGTCCTGATCGGAAGCGGACCGGGCCTCGACCAGCAGCCGCCACAGCACCGCCGCGCCGGATATCAGCTCGATCAAGCTGTCCAGCCCGAACACCTCGAGGGACAGGCTCCGGGCGGCCACGCCGGCGGCGACCGCCACGCCGCCTTCCGCGAGCATCCAGGCCATGGAGACCCACTCCAGGAGGATCGCGCGCCGGAGGGGGGCGCGGGACCCGGCGGCCGGGGCCGCGATCATGCCCGCCGCCGCCGCGTGACCTCGACCGCGGCGTAGGCGAGCGGTCCACCCAGCTGCACGTGGGGCTTCCGGACGCGCACCGTCACCGCCTCCACCCGCGCGACCTCCAGCAGGCGGTGCGCGACCGCCTCGGCCACCGCCTCGAGCAGCCGGCAGCGCTCCCCCACCAGCACGTCGCGCACCCGCCCGTACACGTCCCGGTAGTCGAGGGTGTCGGAGAGCTCGTCGCTGTGCCCGGCGCGGTGCAGCGAGGTCTCCACCGTCACGTCGACGAGGAAGACCTGTCCCTTCTCCTGTTCCTCCGGGCTCACCCCGTGGTAGGCGTAGAACGCCATCTCGCGCAGCACGATCCGATCGGGCACCGCCTACGCGCCTCCCGCGGCCGGGGGCGTCCCCCGCACGACGGCGTCGGTCATCCGCGCCACCCGGACGATGGTCCGGACGTCGTGCGCGCGCACGATGTCCGCCCCGTTCATGATCGCGACCGCCACCGTCGCGGCCGTCCCCTCGACGCGCTCATGCACCGGAAGGTTCAACACTTTCCCGATGCTCCCTTTGCGCGAGGTCCCGATCAGGATGGGACGGCCCAGCACGGTCAGGTCCCGGAGTCGTCGCAGGATCTCCATGTTCTGCGACACCGTGAGCCCGAACCCATACCCCGGGTCCACCAGGGTCTGCGCCTCCGCGATCCCCGCGTCTGCGGCGGCCGCAATCCGCGCGCGGAGAAACGCCACGGTCTCGCCGACCGCGTCGGCGCTTTCCGCCCGCTGGTCCCAATCCATCAGGACGACCGGCGCCCCCGCGCGCGCCACGAGGCGCGCCATCCCCGGGTCGCCGCGCAGGGCCGACACATCGTTCACCAGCACCGCCCCCGCCTCCAGCGCCGCCCCGGCGACCCGCGCGGAGAACGTGTCGACGCTCACGGGCACGCCGATCCCGACCAGCCGCCGAATCGCCGGGATCGTCAGGCGGATCTCCTCGGCCACCTCGACCGGCGGCGCCCCCGGCCGCGTCGAACGGCCGCCGACGTCGAGCAGGTCGACCCCCGCTTCCCGCATCGCCTGCCCGCGCGCCTCCGCGGCCCCCGCATCGCCGGCGAGGCCGTCCCCGGCAAACGAATCCGGCGCCATGTTGATGATCCCCATGACGAACGTCCGGCGGCCGAACTCCAGCCCCAGCGGTCCGACCCGCGCCGCCTGGGAGGTCATCGCCCGTGCGCGCCGGCGCCGGGGGATCCGTCCAGCCCCTGCGCCATCCGCAGCGGGTCGAAGATCTGTCCCGGGCGCAGGCCGCGCAGGCGCAGCGCGGCCAAGGGCTCGGGGGGCAGCGCCTCCCGCGGCGCGCACCCCACGAGCTCGCCCGCCTCGACGGTGAGGCCGCGGCGCGCCGCTTCGGCCTCGACCCGCTGAAACGCGGCGAGCGGAGGAGTCCGCCGGTAGTCGAGCAGATTCATCGACACCTGCGCCACCCCACGGGTCCGGAGGAACACCCCCATCGCTTGGACGGCGGGGAGCCCGCCCGAGGACTCGCGCACGGCGCGGGCGATCTCCCGCGCCGCGGCGACGTCGGGACTGTGAAGGTCGACGTTGAAAGCGATCAGGATGTCCCTCGCCCCCACCGCCACCGCGCCGGCGGTGGGGTGCACCCGCGCCGGCCCCAGATCGGGCGCCCGCTCCGGCTCGGCGATCGCCCCCTGCAGGCGCTCGAATCCCCCGCGCCGCACCTGGGCCAGGGTGCGCGGGCCCGCCTGGCCGTAGAGGAACACGGGCAGCGCCAGGCGCTCCGCCAACACCCCGCCCAATCGATGGGCCAGCGCGACGCACTCGGGCATCCCCCCCCCGACCAGCGGCACGATGGGAATCACGTCGACGGCCCCGATGCGTGGGTGCACGCCGCGGTGCGTACGGAGATCGATCCGCTCCACCGCCACCGCCGCGCTGCGCAGCGCGGCGTCCAGCACGGCCGCGCTCGCGCCGACGAAGGTGAACACCGACCGGTTGTGATCGGGGTCGGCCGACACATCGAGGAGGCGGATACCCGCAACCGCCCGGATGCTCGCCGCCAGCGCGTCGAGGACCACCCTCCGGCGCCCCTCGCTGAAGTTTGGCACGCACTCCACCATCATCGGGTTTGGGCCCGGGGTGCCGGACGGGCCAAGCGGGAGGGGATCCCGAACGTCGCCTGGGGCGATCGTCGGCCTTACTCGTCCTTGGGCTCGGTAACCCGCGAGAAGTGGATCACGGTCACCGTATCGTCCATGCCGACCGGGCGCCCGTAGATCTTGGAGAGAAACTCCATCAGGCCGGCGTGCTCCCTCGACGCGGGGTTCTCCCGTTCGATCTCCCTCGGAGTCACCTCCCGCAGCGCCTTGATCTCCACCCGATCGATCATCCCGGTGAAGATCCGCTGCTTCGTCCCAAACCGGCTCCCCACCGTGACCCAGACCAGCTGCCCGTCCTGGTATTTGTCGCGCTTGTCACCCAGGCGGATCGTCAGCGTCTTCCGGCCGTCGCGAAGCGCCTGGGTAAAGACGCTCGAGTAAAAATTGAGCGCGAACATGCCTGCCTCCATGGACCAGACCTACCGGTCTCGTCGGCCGCGGTCGGGCGGGGCTCCGCGGCGGGCCGCCCGGAATGCTCCCCCCGATGCGGGCGTGGGGACCGGAATCGGCGTGCCGTTGCTTCGTGTCATCCGCCGCGCTTCCCTCCAGCACCCGTGCCGGCCTCTCTCGGTCGGTCTTGCGGAACATGTGGTCCGAGCCCCCCGTATGAGGGGGAGCCCCATTCTCCGGAGGTGTTCTATGAACACGACAGGGATGCGCCTGGCGGCGCTGGCGGTCGCGGTCCTTCTCACGGGGACCTCAGCCGTGGTGCCGCCGGCAAGGGCCCAGGGACCCGCGCCGGCCGGTCGCGGGATGGCGTCCCCCGGCCAAGCGATCGCCGTGGTCGGACAGGGCTCGGTCGAGGCCGTCCCCGACCGCGCGACGATCGACGTCGGCAACCAGGTGACGCGCCCCACCGCCCAAGACGCCCAGCAGCGCGCCAGTGCCACCATGACCCAGATCATCGAGCGGATTCTAGCGCTCGGGATCCCGCGCGACCGCATCCATACGGTGGAGATCAACCTCTTCCCGCAGCGACGGGGCCCGTCCGAGGAGATCTCCGGCTACCAGGCCGTGCAGCGGGCGACCGTCACCGTCGACGACCTCACCATGGTGGGGCGCGTCGTCGACGCCGGCGCGGCCGCGGGGGCGAACCTGGTCGGCAACGTCACGTTCACGCTGCGCGATCCCGTGGCCCTGCGCACCCGCGCGCTCGCCGCCGCGGTGCAGGATGCCCGGGCCACCGCGAACACCATCGCCGCCGCGGCCGGGGTGACGATTCTTCGAGTCGTCCGGATCGATGAGGTCGGCGCGGCCGTGCCGGTCCCCCGGGTGGGGCTGCAGGCGGCGCCGGAGGTGTCCACGCCCGTGCTGCCCGGAACCCTGACCGTCACGATGCAGGTGCGGGCGATCTTCGCGTTCTGACGGCTCGAGTCCGCCGGTCCTCGGGGGTTGGTGTGGAGGGGACGCTACTTCAGCGCGGGGGAGAAGTCGGTGGTGGGAGCCTTCCCGGGTTCAGCCCTCACCGTCGCTTCCACCGCATTGTCCTTCTCCAGCTCCAGGATGATGTGCTTGAAGCTGATCAGCCCGAGGATGCCCTGCGCCGCCTGGGTCCCCTCCCCCGAGAGCAGCACGCGCTTCTGCGCGGGGGTCTTCGCCTGACCGCTCACCACGTCTTTGACCCTCATCGTCAGGGTATCGGTCTTCACATCGAGGGTGGAACTCTGGACCGTTCCCGGCCCGACGACATTCTCCACAAGACGCCTGGCGATCACGTCGGGCCGCAGCGACGCCGCCGTCCCTTCCTGGCGCGCCTCGTAGGCGTGCTCCCACGCGCCGAGTGCCGCGGCGATTACCGCGACGATGGCCAGGTAGATCGCTGCGGGCCGCCAGGGGAAGATCTGCTGGGTTTTGGGCTTCGGCACCGACCCCCTCCGCTCGCCCCGGCCGGACTCGATCCTCACCCGCCGGGGCAGCCTTCATGATAGCACACCACCCCGACCAGGGGGTCGCTTCACCCGGACACGGAGAGGCCGTCGCTTTGCGTCAGGGTGCCCCGGTACAGGAAGGCGATCTGGCGAAACGCCGCGTGCCGGTCGAACTCGGTCAGCGCGGAGGTGGCATCGACGGGAACGACGATCCGAAACCAGCGCAGCGCGGCGCTCCCGGCCGTGTGCAGGACACAGATGTTGCTCACGGTCCCGGTGATCACCAGCGTCTCGATCCGGCGACGCCGGAGCTCGTCCTCAAGTTCGGTACGGTAGAAGGCATCATAGCGGAGTTTGCGGATCACGAGATCCCCGGGGTCGGGGGCCAGATCGGGAACGATCTCCGCCCCCCACGTCCCGGCGACGGCGTGCGGCCCCCACAGCGCGAACTCGGGGTCGTCGGCGCGGTGCCAGTCCTGTGTGTACACGATGGGGAGACCGTGGGCGCGGGCGAGAGCCCGTAGCCGCCGAATCGCCGGCACGGTCGCCGCAGCGCCCGCGACGTAGAGGCTGCCCTTGGCATCGACGAAGTCGTTCTGCATGTCGACGACGATCAACGCGGTGTCCCGGGGCCCGACCTCAACGCGGCGGGCCACGGTGTACGGGGGGACCTCGAGCATGCGGGGCGCTTCCTCCGACACGGCGGGTGTCGTCGCCTCAAAACCGAGCGGGGAAGCAGCCCGCCGGCTCCTTCCCCGCGATCGTCACGTCCCGGCCGCGCCTACCCGGTCGCCTCTGGCTTCAGCTTCGGTGGGATCGCCTCGGGCCGAGGGAACGACTTCACCTCCTGGGTCGCCGGCGGGGCGGCCACGACCTCCGGGACCTCGGGCGGCAGCGGTCGGCCGGCAATCAACGCGTCGAGCTCATCGCTCTCCAGGGACTCCCGCTCCAACAGCGCGTGCGCGATCCGGTCGAGGACGCCCTGGTGCTCGGTGAGCATCGCCCGTGCCCGCCCGTAGCACTCGTCGATGATCCGACGCACTTCCTTGTCGATCTCGTACGCGATCTCGTCGGAGTAATTCCGGCTCTCCACCAGATCCCGACCGAGGAACACCGGCCCGTGCTTCGTGCCCAGCGTGAGCGGCCCCAGCTTGTCGGACATCCCGAACTCGGTGACCATCTTCCGCGCCAGCTCGGTCGCCTTTTCGAAATCGTTGGCGGCGCCGGTCGTGATCTCCGCAAAGACGATCTCCTCCGCCACCCGACCCCCCAGGATCGCCGTGATGTTCGCCAGGATCTCGCTGCGCGTCACGGTGTACTTCTCCTCCTGCGGCAGCGGGATCGTGTACCCGAGTGCCATCCCCCGCGGCAGGATCGTCACCTTGTGCGGCGGGTTGGCCTGGGGCACCAGCTTCCCGAGGAGCGCGTGCCCACCCTCGTGATAGGCGGTGAGCTCCCGCTCCTTGGGCGAGAGGATGCGGCTCTTCCGCTGCGGCCCGGCGATCACCCGCTCGATCGCTTCGTCGAACTCGGGCATCCCGATCCGCTTCTTCCCCCGCCGCGCCGTGAGCAGGGCCGCCTCGTTGACCATGTTCGCTAGATCCGCCCCGCTGAACCCCGGGGTGCGCCGGGCCAGCACATCGAGCTTGACGTCCTCCCCGATCGGCTTCCCCCGGGCGTGGACGTCGAGGATCGCCCGCCGCCCCTTCGCGTCCGGGTTGTCGACCACGATGCGCCGGTCGAACCGCCCCGGCCGCAGCAGCGCCGGATCGAGTATGTCCGGGCGGTTGGTCGCGGCGATGACGATGATCCCCGAATTCGGATCGAACCCGTCCATCTCCACCAGGAGCTGGTTCAACGTTTGTTCCCGCTCGTCGTGGCCGCCGCCTAACCCCGCGCCGCGCTGCCGTCCCACCGCGTCGATCTCATCGATGAACACCAGACAGGGGGCTGACTTCTTGGCCTGATCGAAGAGATCGCGGACTCGGCTAGCCCCCACGCCGACGAACATCTCCACAAACTCGCTGCCCGAGATGGAGAAGAACGGCACCCCGGCTTCCCCCGCGATCGCCTTCGCCAGCAGCGTCTTCCCGCTGCCGGGCGGGCCCACCAGGAGCACGCCGCGGGGGATCTTGGCCCCCAGCGCCTGGAACTTCTTTGGATGGCGGAGGAACTCGATGATCTCCTCCAACTCTTCCTTGGCCTCGTCGACCCCGGCCACGTCGTCGAAGGTCACGCGGGTCTTCGCCTCGGTGTGCAGCCGGGCACGGCTCTTTCCGAAGGACATCGCCTGGTTGGAGCCCGATTGGGCCTGCCGGAGCATCAACATCCAGAGGCCGACCAGGACGAGGAAGGGCAGCATCGTCGTCAGCAGATTGGGCCACAACGACGACTTGGACGAGGGTTCCACCGTGATCTTCACGCCGTGGTCGCGCAGGGTCTCCAGATACGAGCTATCGCCCTTTGGCACGTAGGTCCGAAACTGCTTCCCGCTCTTGTACTGCCCGGAGACGGCATCATCGCCGATCGATACCTGGTCGATGTGCCCCTGCGTCGCTTCCGTCACGAACACGCTGTACGGGATGACCTCGCTCGAGGTGCCCCGGCTGTTGTACAGCGGCAGCACCAGATACAGGACCACCACGAGGATCAGGGCCCACACCAGCAGGTTCCGAACGTACTTGCTAAACACTCACGCATCCCCCTCTGGGACAGTCCCCGCAGCGCCCGGCCGTCCGACCCGGTGCCGAACCCTCAAAAAAATTATAACACAAACATTTCATGCCAGGAGCGGACGGGCCGCGACGCGCACCGCGCGCGTCGTCGCCTCGGTGACCTGCGCGCGCTCCGACGCCCGCATGCCGATGATCCACAGGATTTCTCCTCCCTCAGTCGTCAGCACCGGGACGAACGCGCGACGGTGTCGCGGGACCTTCGCCTCGCCCAAGTAGTCGGCGATCGTCTTCGTCCGCCCGTGCATCCCCGCCGGGGCGAATCGGTCCCCGGGGCGAGGCCCGCGCAGGATCAGCTCCGACCCAATCGCGGCGCCGTCGAGGACGATCTCGTCCGATTGCGGCCGGCCCATCCGCACCTCCACCAACCCGTCGCCCGCCACCTCGGTCGCCCTCAGGTGGAGGCCGAACTCGATCGCCACCACCCGGCCCGGCACCGGCACCCGATACTCCGCCGGGTTCGCCACGGGATCGTCCATCGCCACCTCGGCACCGCCCGGGAGCCGGGCGACGCGAACGCCCCCGGGCAGGACCACCCTCGATCCCGCGCGTCCCTCCAGCACCAGTCGACGCGCTCCCTCCAGGTGAACGAATCCAACGGCGTGCAAGTTCCCGCGCACCCGGCGGACCGCCTCGCGGATCGCCCGGCGCTGCAGCGCAACCGGTAGGCGGCGAAACGGTTCGCGCGCCACGATCACGGCGCCCCGCCGGCCGGACAGAGCCCTTGCGATCTCTGGGGCGGCGAGCGACTCCAGCGCCCCGACCTCGTCCCGCAACAGGCCGGCCAGCCTGACCAGCGCCTGCCGCACATCAGGATTATACCCTTCCAGCACCGGGATGAGGACGCGCCGGATCCGATTTCTGAGGATGGTAGGGTCCTGGTTCGTGGAGTCCTCGCGCCAGCCGATCCCGCGCGATCGCAGATAGCCCTCGACGTCGTGCCGCGGCGTGTCGATCAGCGGCCGGATGATCCGCACCCCCCCTGCCGTCCGGACCGGTGGAATCCCCCCCAACCCCTCGGGCCCGGTCCCGCGGAGCATCCGCATCAGCACGGTCTCGGCCTGATCGTCTGAGGTATGCCCGGTGGCCAGCGCCGCGGCGCCGGTTTCGCGGGCCACCCGGGCGAAAAACTCGTAGCGGAGTCGCCGTCCGGCATCCTCGAGGGACAGGCCTTCCCGATCGGCGAGCGCCCGCGGATCGGCCGACGCGGCATGGCACCCCAACCGCAATGCCCGGCTCATCGCCGCGACGAACGCGGCATCCTCAACCGCGTCCGGGCGGAGGCCGTGGTTGAGATGCGCCAGATGGATCGTCAGGAGAAGATCGTCGCGCAGCTCCGCCAGGAGGTACACCAGAGCGGTCGAATCGGGCCCCCCCGAGGCGGCGACGATCACGGTCTCGCCGCCGTTCAGCATCCGGTAGCGGCGGAGCGTCTCGCGCACGCGTTCCACGATCGTCCGGGCGGCCTCGTCGCCCCCCGGCGTCCGTGAGGAAGTGTTCACCGCGGCAGTAGAATGTCGATCCATGGGACCGCGCCACACGCGGAGGGAGGCACGACGGCGAGGGGCCCGTCTCTCACGCCGGCCTGATTCGCCGGGGAGTCGAGGCGTTCCTGGACACAGAAGGCATATGCGGACACGATGGTGGCGGCGGAGGGCTTCGAACCCCCGACTCCGCGGGTATGAACCGCGTGCTCTGGCCACCTGAGCTACGCCGCCAAGCGTGCTTTCATTATAACAGGGAGGAGCCCGAGGTGTCAGCGAGAACCCTCCCGCATACCCCGACCGCGTCGATGACGACACCCTGTGAGTTCGCCCGCGCCTGCGGGCCCCGGTTCGAGCTGGAATTGTGCGAGTGGCTTCGCATCCCCAGCATCAGTACGCTTCCGGCTCACCAGCCGGATATGGACCGGGCCGCCGCGTGGCTGACCGGGCACCTCGGGGCGATCGGGTTCGAGGCCCGGGTCATTTCGGGGGACGGGCACCCGCTGGTGTACGCGGAATGGCTGAGGGCACCGGGGCGTCCCACGCTCCTCGGCTACGGGCACTACGACGTGCAACCGGCGGACCCGCTCGAGGCGTGGACGACTCCGCCGTTCGAGCCGTCGGTGCGGGGGGGAAATCTCCACGCCCGCGGGGCGGCCGACAACAAAGGGCAGATCTTCACGCTGATCAAGGCCGCGGAGGCTTACCTCGCCACCGGAGCCGCCCTGCCCGTCAACGTCAAGCTGCTCGTGGAAGGCGAAGAAGAGTGCGGCGGGAGTGTCCTCGAATCGTACATTCGCGCCCACCCCGACCGTCTCGGCGCGGATGCGGCAATCGTCCTCGACTCCGGCATGATGGCGCCGGGGATTCCCGCCATCACCCTCGGGCTCCGCGGTATCGCCAGCGCGGAAGTGGAGGCGCGCGGTCCGGTGCGCGATCTTCACTCCGGCCTGTACGGCGGGGCGGCGCCGAACCCGTTCCTCGCCCTGGCGCAGATCCTCGCCGGCCTCAAGGATGCCGGGGGGCGGATCTTGATCCCACACTTTTATGACCGCGTCATCCCCCCCGATCCCGAAGAGCGGGAAGGCTGGGCGCGGCTCGGGTTCGACGACGCCGCCTTCCTCCGCGAGGAAGTGGGAGCCCTCGCGTTGGTCGGGGAGTCATCGTTTTCCGTCCTCGAACGCCTGTGGGCCAGGCCGACGCTCGATGTACACGGCATGCCTGGGGGGTTCATCGACGAGGGAGTCAAAACCGTGATTCCGGCGCGGGCCCTGGCGAAGGTCAGCATGCGGCTCGTGGCCCGCCAGGATCCCTTCGAGATCGCCGAGCACTTTACGGCCCACGTCCGCCGCCTCACGCCTCCCGGCGTCCAGGTCACCGTCCGTCGCCGGGGAGGCGCCCCGGCCGTGCTGATCGATCGACGTAGCCCGGCGATCGCAGCCGCCAGCACCGCGTTCGCCGAGGCGTTCGGCCACGACACGGTGTACATCCGGTCGGGAGCGACGGTGCCGGTCGTCTCCCAGTTGAGCGATGGCCTGAAGATCCCGACGATCGTCACGGGGTGGGCGCTGCCCGACGCCAACTGGCACAGTCCCGACGAGAAGCTGTCCCTCACGCAGTTTCACCGCGGCATCGAGGCACTGATCCGGTTCGTCGAGCGCTTCGGGGCCTCGGCCAGGGGGAGCGACGGAACGAAAACAGCGAGGCCACATTCAGGTTAAGCCGGGTTGGCTCCGAAGAGCTACCTCACTCTCACCCTGATGTGGCGCTCGCTGACAGCGCACACTCTAGCACACTTCGCCCAACGCGCCAATCCGGAACTGTCGTTTGATTCATCGCCGGGTGGTGGGGATATCCTGTGGGCATGCGCCGGCGCGGCGGGCGAAGCGTGCGCGAACGCGCGGTGATCAGAGAATCGACGCGATCCGGCGAAATCTCTCCGCGCCGCCCGCGGCTTCCGTCGGGGCCAGGAGGACCACCGAGAATCGTGGAACACTGACAGCGTCGCCGAGGAGAGAGGAGCCCCAGGGTGCGAATCGGTGTCCCCAGGGAAATCAAAGATCAGGAAGGGCGGGTCGGCATCACCCCGGCCGGCGTCCGCGAGTTGGTCGACGCCGGCCACGCGGTAGTGATCGAAGCGGGGGCCGGCGAAGGCAGCGGAATCGCGGATCGCGACTACGAACGGCGGGGCGCCCGCATCACCCGGTCAGCGGCGGAGGCCTGGGGCGCGGAAATGGTGATGAAAGTCAAGGAGCCGCTCCCCGAGGAGTACGGATACCTCTATGCCGGCCAGATTCTCTATACCTACGTCCATCTGGCCGCGGTACCGGAACTCACCCGGGCGCTGATGAAATCCCAGACGGTGACCATCGCCTATGAAACGGTCCAGCTCCCCGACGGGGAACTCCCGCTCCTCACCCCGATGAGCGAGGTCGCGGGGCGAATGGCCGTTCAGGAGGGGGCTTTCTATCTGAAGAAGACCGCGGGCGGGAAGGGCACCCTGCTCGGCGGGGTCACCGGCGTCCCTCCCGCCAACGTCGTGATCATCGGCGGAGGGGTGGTCGGGGCGCACGCCGCCAAGATCGCTACCGGCATGGGCGCCCAGGTGACGGTGCTCGAGCGCAACCCCCGGCGGATGGCCTACCTCGATGACGTCCTCCACGGGCGGGCCATGGCGATCATGAGCAACGCGGTGACCCTAGAGCAGTCCGTCGCCTACGCCGATCTGCTGGTCGGCGCCGTCTTGATTCCGGGGGCACGGGCCCCCCGTCTCGTGACCGAAGCGATGGTCGAGACGATGAAGCCGGGGTCGGTGATCGTGGACGTCGCCGTCGATCAGGGCGGGTGCGTCGAGACCACCGACCCGACGACGCACAGCCACCCGATCGTCGTGAAGCACGACGTCCTGCACTACGGGGTGACGAACATGCCTGGGGCGCTGCCCCGAACGTCGACGTATGCGTTGACGAACATGACGATCCGGTACGCGTTGGAAATCGCCGGAAAGGGATGGAAACAAGCCGCGCTCGACGACCCCGCGCTGGGCCACGGGGTGAACACGGCGGAGGGACACCTCACCCATCCCGCCGTCGCCGCGGCCCACGATCTGGAATACACGCGGCTGGATGCGCTTCTGGCATAGAGGGAAGCACCCGCGCTATTGCCAAGGATTGGAAGCGCGGGTGGAAAGCGACGCGGGGGATTACTCCTTCGGCTTTTCGACCCGGATCTTTCCGGCGGCGATCTCCTCGAGGGCCACGGTCACCGGGTTGTTGCTCGCCACGTCCACCATCGGCAACTGCCCTTCCTTGAGGACGCGCGCCCGCTTCGACACGGCCACGACCAGCACGTACTTGTTCTCGATCTTTTCAAGCAGCGACTCAAGGGAGGGCCGGATCATCATGGTCAGATTCCATCCTCTCGGAATAATCTGTGCAGATGCCCGCTAGGGGCGTCTGATAGCACAACGTCAATCTGAGGGTGACGGCACGCGGGTCAGCTGATGGACCGGCACGCGGAACAGCTACTAATCAGAGGTGGGGGAGAGCCGAAGCTCTCCCCCACTCGACAATACCCCCGGCAGCGACCTACTCTCCCACGCAGTTGCCCGCGCAGTACCATCGGCCCAGGAAGGCTTAACGACCGTGTTCGGAATGGGAACGGGTGTGACCCCTCCGGCATCGCCACCGAGGAATTTTGTGGGCGGGGCCATACAGCCCCAACAAGCTCAGCCATGGCTCGTGCGTTCGGATCCCGGCTCCGCGTGCGAATGAAGCCTTAGCCTGCGACTCCGAGCCACGGTGCAAGCTCCATACAGCTACCCCTAAGGCAGTACCTTCAAGCCCTCGACCGATTAGTACCGGTAGGCTCAAGACCTTACGGCCCTTTCACCCCCGGCCTATCAACCAGGTAGTCTTCCTGGGGTCTTACCCGGTTACCCGGTGGGAGGCCTCATCTTGGGGTGGGCTTCGCGCTTAGATGCTTTCAGCGCTTATCCCGTCCGCACATAGCTACCCGGCGCGTGCCCTTGGCAGGACAACCGGTACACCAGAGGTGCGTCCACTCCGGTCCTCTCGTACTAGGAGCAGCTCCCCTCAAGCCTCCTGCGCCCGCAGTGGATAGGGACCGAACTGTCTCACGACGTTCTGAACCCAGCTCACGTACCGCTTTAATGGGCGAACAGCCCAACCCTTGGGAGCTACTACACCCCCAGGATGCGATGAGCCGACATCGAGGTGCCAAACCTCCCCGTCGATGTGGACTCTTGGGGGAGATCAGCCTGTTATCCCCGGGGTAGCTTTTATCCGTTAAGCCACGGCGCTTCCACTTGCCGCCGTAGGATCACTAGG
>DATGHU010000029.1 GCA_035307765.1 bacterium
GGCTCGGCCCGAAGTTCCAGGAGCACGGACTCGTATTCTGCACCCAGTCCGGGAGACCGATGCACCAGAACAACGTCCGGCACAAAGACTTCTACCCGCGGCTCGAGCGTCTCGGCCTTCCCCGGATCCGCCCGCACGATCTTCGGCACACGCACGGAACCCTCCTGATCGGCGCCGGCGTGGACCCGAGGACTGTGGCTGATCGCTTGGGGCACAGTTCGCCAGCGTTCACGATGTCCGTCTACGTGCACGGGACATCGGAGGCCCAAGAACGGGCGGCACTCGCTGCTAATCAGTTGCTAATCCATTCGGGCGATTCCGTGAAGAGCCCATCGCGCGGAAATCCTTGATACGCTTGGTGGGCCCGTCTGGAATCGAACCAGAATCCGCCGGTTATGAGCCGGATGCTCTGCCCTTGAGCTACAGGCCCCTGCCGCGATTATAGCACATGCCTTTTGGGGGGTTCGCCGGCTTGCCCATCGATCGGCCGTTCCCCCGCGCAGGCCGCTATGTTACCCCTTGAGCCCCGAGAACATGAAGCTCTCGACGAACCGGCGCTGGAACAGCACGAACACGACGAGCAGCGGCAGGATCACGATCACCGTCCCGGCGGCGATGAGGTTCCACTGCGCGCCGGACTCCGCGGACTGGGTGAAGGAAGCCAGGCCGACGGTCACCGTCCGGGCCCGCTCGGTGTCGGTGATGATCAGCGGCCACAGAAACTCGTTGTAGTGGTAGACGACGCTCACGATCGAGAAGGCGACGAGCGTAGGCTTCGCCAACGGGAGGAAGACGTTCCAGATCGTCTGCAGCGTGCCGCAGCCGTCGATGGCCGCGGCGTCCTCCAGATCCCGCGGCACCCCCCGGAACGTCTGGCGGAGGAGAAACGTGCCGAACGCCGACGCGAAGTAGGGGATCATGATGCCGAGCCGGGTATTGAGCAGCCCCAGGTGTTGGATCGTGCGGAAGTTGGGCAGGATCAACGACGACGGCGCCACCATCAGCTGGAGGAGGAACACGCGGAAGAACAGGTCGCGTCCCCAAAACTCCATCCGCGCAAACGCGTAGGCGGCGAGGGTGATGGTGACCAGCTGAACGGCGAGGATTCCGAACACGACCACGGCGGTGTTGTAATAGAGCCGCAGAAACGGGGCGTCGGACCACGCCTCGACGAAGTTGGCCAGAGAGGGGTGCGCGACCCACAGCGAGGCGATCTGGTTGCCCAGGCTGCCCGGCGGCCGTACCGATGTGGTGAACGCCCAGAGCAGGGGAAACACCCAGACGAATGCCAGTGCGCCCACGACGAGCGCCCAGAGCCAGGTCCCCAGAAACCGCCGCAGGCGCGGGGGCATCCTACACCTCGTAGTGGATGCGCCGCTCGAGCACGCCGAAGCTGAGCGCGGCGATCGCCATCAGGACCGCCAGGAGAAACACCGTCAGCGTCGCCGCCTTCCCGAGGTCGAAGAACTGGAAGGCGACCTGGTAGACGTAGTAGAGAAGGAGGTTGGTGCGGTTGTCCGGCCCTCCTCCCGTCATCAGGAAGATTTGATCGACCGACTGGAAGGCGTTGATGCTGGCGATGATCAGCACGAACAGCGTGGTCGGCCCCAACAGCGGCCAGGTGATCGCGCGAAACTGCTGCCACCACGAGGCGCCTTCGATGCGGCCGGCCTCGTACAGCTCGATCGGAATCGTCTGCAGCCCGGCGAGGTAGAAGAGCATGTAGTACCCCGCGTTCTTCCAGATCGTCAGGATCATCACCGCGGGCAGCGCGAGCCGGGGGCTGCCCAGCCAGTTCACCTCGCCCCCCAGGATCCGGTGCAGGTAGACATCCATCAGCCCGTACCCGGGGGTGTAGACGAAGAGCCAGATCGCGGCGGCGCCCACGAGCGGGAGGAGCGTCGGGTAGAAGAACGCCGTCCGAAACGACCCGGTGAGGACGTGCGCCCGGTTGAGCAGCAGGGCCAGCGCGAGGGCGAGGGCGATCGTCACGGGGACGGTGCCGACCAGGAACTGGACGCTGTTGTTGAGCACCTGGCGGAAGACCGGGTCCGACGCCAGCGCCACGTAGTTCCCCACCCCGATGAACGTGGGGTGCGCCACCGTCGCGCTTGCCCGGTAAAGGCTGAGCTCCAGCGAGGAGAGGATCGGGTAATACGTAAAGGTCGCGAGAAAGACGAGGGACGGCAGGAGAAAGAGGTAAGCCTGCCCCCGCGGGCGGCGCCGCCGGGTGCGGGCGGCGGTCGGACGTGCGGTCAACGTGCTGGGGAGGCCGGACGCCTCCTCGGGCGGCATCGCGGCGTCGGGCGGCGGCGCGGGTGGAAGCGCCGCCGCCCGAGGATCCCCGGTCTAGACGTCCGCCATTACTGGTATTTGGCCAGGAGCGCGGTCGCGTCGCGCTGCGCCTGGTCGAGTGCGGCCTGGGGGGTCAACCGCCCCGATTGCGCGGCCTGGACCGCCGTCACGAGGAGCAGGCCGATCTGGTCGACGTCGTGGATCGTCATCTGCTCTCCGGCCACCCGCAGCTGCAGGGTTGCCGTCAGCGCCTGGGGGACCTGAGTCATGTAGTCCTTGAAGCTGGACGCCGACAACTCGGTCTTCCGGATCGGCACGTACCCGGTGCCGATGGTCCACCGCGCCGCCTGCTGCGGGTCGGTCATCCAGCGGATGAACGTCCAGGCCGCGGCCTGATGGTCCGCCGGGATCTTGTTGAAGACGTACAGGCTTCCCCCCCCGGTCGGCGCGCCGTACCGTTTGTCCGCGGGCATGAAGCCGGCGTTCCAGTCAAACTTCGCGTTCGAGCGGATGAACGTCATGTTTCCGGTGGTGGTGTAGATCATCGCCACCTTCTGCTGGATGAAGTCCTGCGGCACCTGGCCCCAGAACGCCGCGCTGGATGGCCCCGGGGGGTGCACCTTGTACTTGTTCTGGAGGTCCAGGATGAACTGGAGGGCCCGGGCGACCTGCGGCGAGTTAAACTTCACCCACTTGCCGTTCGGGTCGAAATAGTTGGCGCCCGCCTCGATGAAGAAGCCCTGGATCACCCACGGCGAGGTATCCACGACGGGGGCCTCGACGCCCCACTGGGTGACGTTGCCGCTCGAGTCGCGGATCGTCAGCTTCTGCGCGTATTCCACGAGCTCGGTCCAGTTCTTGGGCGCCCGGTTGGGGTCCAACCCAGCCTTGCGGAACATGTCCCTGTTGTAGTAGAAGATCGGCGTGCTCCGCTGCCAGGGGATGCTGTAAACGTGTCCGTTCGCGCGCTCGTTGAGCAGCAGGGTCTGGTAGAAGTCGTCCAGCCAGCCCTTCCCTCCGCTCTGCGCGATCAGGTCATCAAGCGGCATAATGGCGTTTCGGTCCAGCAGCGAGAACAGTTCGGGGGTGTCCAGAACGGCCACATCCGGGGGGGCTCCCCCCAGGACCGCGGTCATCGCTTTGGCCATCGTCTCGACGTAGTTGCCCGCGAACACGGGTTCGACGCGTATTCCCGGGTGGCCGCTGTTGAAGTCATTGACCATCTCCGTCATGAGCTTGTTGAGCGGTCCGGAGACGCCAACGGGATAGTAGAACTTCAAGCTGACCGGCGCCTGGGCCCCTACCCGCAGAGGCACCAGGGCCACGGCAACCACAAGCGCGAGCCCCAGCGCCCCAAGGCGCTGTCGTTTCAGCATCGTGCACCCCCTTCTTGCTCACATGTCCGAGTGGGCCCTCGCCCGCCCGGTTTCGCGGCATCTGCGGGAGCACACCAGTCACAGGAAAGGTTCTTCGCCCGCGCGAACCCTACCTTTTGTGACCCCGCAAGAGACCGTCGCGCCGTCCCCGTCCCCGGGCGAACGCGTGGGGCGCGGCCAGGCCTCGGAGGCGGAGAAGGCCCGATACGTCCGCCGGATGTTCGGGGCGATCGCCCCACGCTACGACCTCCTCAACACCCTGCTCAGTGGGGGCCTCCATCGGCGGTGGAAGCGGTTCGCGGCGGCCCAGGCTCATGTGCCTCAGGGCGGCCGGGCCCTCGACGTCTGCTGCGGGACCGGGGATCTCGCCCTCCTCCTGGCCGGGCGTGCCGGCCCCCGCGGGAACGTGGTGGGGGTGGATATCGCTGAAGAGATGCTCCGGGTGGCCCGTCGGAAGGCGCACACGGCGGGGCTGGCCGGACGGGTGCGGTTCGCCTTGGGGGATGCCGAGGCGCTGGGGTTGCCCGATGGGGCGTTCGACGCAGCCACCGTCGCGTTCGGGGTGCGGAACACCATCCATCCGCAGGCCGCCCTCCTGGAGATCCGGCGGGTCCTGCGCCCCGGGGGGAGGCTGGTGGTGCTGGAGTTCAGCCGGCCGTACAACGCGGCCTGGGGATGGTTGTACAGCTGGTACTCCTTTACCCTGGTGCCCCGGGTCGGCCGGCTGGTGTCCCGCCACGCTGATGCCTATCTCTACCTGCCGACGTCGATTCGGGCGTGGCCCGACCAGGAGGGGTTCGCCGCGATGATGATCGGGGCGGGGTTCGGAGAGGTGCGGTATCACAGCCTGCTCGGGGGCGTCGCGGCGGTGCACGTGGGCGTCCGGCCTGCCGCCCTCCGCTAGGCGCAGGCCAACGGGGGTATGTGTATGGGGGAGCGTGAGAAGACGGGGGTGTTCCAAGTCGGGGCGCGCCAACTCCGGGACGTGGGGGAGGCGCTCCGGTACGTGTATGGGGCGTTGGCCGAACGTGGGTATAATCCAGTCGACCAGATCGTGGGCTTCCTGGTTTCGGGGGATCCGACCTACATCACCAGCCACAAGGACGCCCGAACGGTGATCCGCCAGATCGACCGCGACCGGCTGCTCGAGGAACTCGTCCGCTGCTACGTCCGCACAACCTTTGGGGGGACCGCCGATCAGCGCTAATGCCGTCGCCACGGACCGGACGATGGAGAAGCTCCTCATTGCCGGAGGCGCGCGCCTCTCGGGCCGCCTTCGGGTCGCCGGAGCGAAGAACAGCTCCCTCGCCATCATCGCCGCCGCCGCCCTTGCCCCCGACCGATCCACGCTGGAGAACGTGCCCCGCTGCCAGGACGTCCTGACCTTTCTGGAGATCCTGCGCTCGATCGGGGTGACCGCCGAGTTTACGGGGCCCGGCCGTCTGGAGCTTGATGCCCGCACGATCACCGACCACGTGGCGCCGTATGAGCTCTGCCGCCAGATGCGGGCTTCCATTTACATCGCCGGCACGCTGCTCGGACGTCTCGGCCGTGCGGAGGTGCCTCTGCCGGGAGGGTGCGTCATCGGCAGCCGGCCGGTGGATTTCCACATTCGCGGCTTCGAGACGCTGGGCGCACAGGTGGTCACCCAGCACGGCTTCCTCAAAGCCCATGCCGCCCGGCTCAGCGCCGCGACGTTCTACGTCCCGAGGAGCAGCATGGGCACGACCATCAACCTCATGCTCGCCGCCTCCCGCATCGCGGGCGCGACGATCCTCCAGAATGCCGCGCGGGAGCCGGAGATCGTCGACACCGCGGTGCTGCTGTCGTTGATGGGCGCCCACGTGCGGGGCGCGGGGACCAGCACCATTACGATCGAGGGATCCCGGGATCTGAAGGGGGCGACCTACACCATCATCCCCGACCGGATCGAGGCGGGTACCTACTTGATCGCCGCCGCTGCCACGCACGGCGACGTGCTAATCGAGGACATGATCAGCGAGCACATCACGGCCCTGCTCACGAAGCTGAGCGAGGCCGGCGCAACCGTGGCCGCCGACCCGACGGGCATCCGGGTTCAGGCGGATACCGACCTGCGGCCGATCGATGTCGACACGGCGCCGTATCCGGGGTTCGCGACCGACCTGCACCCCCAGCTCGCGGCGATGCTGGCTGTCGCGACCGGGCGGAGCGCGATCCGGGAGACCATTTTCGAGAGCCGGTTCGGGTACGCGGATGAACTGCGCCGGATGGGCGCCGACATCCGGGTGGAAGGGGACACCGCGACGATCACCGGCGTCCCGCACCTCTCGGGGGCCCCGCTCCAGGCCATGGACATCCGCGCCGGAGCGGCGCTGGTGATCGCGGGGCTCGAAGCCCGGGGGGAGACCCAGATCACCAACCTCGAGAATATCGACCGCGGGTACGAGGGGCTCGAGCAGAAACTCCGCACGCTCGGCGCGAACGTCCAGCGCGTCCCGGCCTGACCCGTCCCTTCGGCAAAGGGCAGCCCACCTTGGTAGTCGTCCTAGAAGCGCGCCGCTCGATGCGAACGACCGGCTACGACGACCTCCGCCGCCGGTGCTAGCCGGCCACGCGCGTTTTTGCCCTCCGGCGCGCGTCTGCCCATCCGACGCCTGTACGTACTAGAGCGTATGATATGCTATCCGCCAGAATGGATTGGCATGCGACCGCGCTTGGCCCACACGTCGTCGGGGCTGCGTCGAATGGCCGCCCGCAGCATCGCGAGAGCGGCATGTCGCTGGTTCTTTAGTGCGGACCGTAGCGCTCCGATGGCAATCGTCCCATCGCGTGACCGTTCTCGCTGATTCATAGCACCACTCCTGCTGCTAACACGAGCGCTCTGGACTGTCTCCCATGACTGATCCTTCAAAGGCAATGCTATTGGATTCGGCAACGGAACCGCATGCTTCGGTTTCGCCACCTGAGGGAACGGCCCAACAGGTGTCAGGAGAATTCTACCTCCTCGCGCCGCGCTCATCCCAGATTCTTAGCGAAATGCGCGGGGGGGATCTCTGTCGCATCCCTTTCCTGATATACTTCGGGGGGGGGCGAGTAGCTCAGCGGTAGAGCGCCTCGCTTACACCGAGGAGGTCGCGGGTTCGACCCCTGCCTCGCCCACCAGGTACGCTATTGCACCGGATTGCACGAGGCTGCGTACATCAACATTGACCTTCGTCTCATCCTCGGATGGCGTCAGGTGACACCGAGTTGCACTTGGTGGAGCGCCGTCCAAGTGGAGTTTGAGTGCAACGCGGAAGCCCTCAGGGAACACCAAGTCGTCGATTCACTCCACGGGCTGGACTGGCAATCGGTCCATCAGGCGTCCGTAGGTGGCGAACGTGAACGCTGCGCGCGTGTGTCCAAGTTTGGCTGGCGGTGTACTTTGGATGTTTGCCGGCCAAGATGAGCAATGAGGCGAAGGTGTGGCGCAGGCCTTGCCCGCGGATCGGGGCAACTTCATTGGGGAGTGGCCGACCATCGTTGAGTGTGGACGGGTGACATCACGCGCGTAAGAACCACCTTCCGGTTTGTCTAGGATGGCGGAATCTATCAATTCACTCCGTTCCAAAAGGTATTGCTGCGAGTAGCCAGGGGACCGAGGAAATACGTGTTTTCTCCAAGCGTTCTTTAGCGTTCCAAAAGAAGTCCTTTGGGACGAACGGTAAGCGCCTAGGCCTGGAAGGACGAACGCATGCAGCGAGCGACAGACGGGGGCGGTGGGCTGTCTTGGAGCGCGTGCCAGGCGTTCAGATTAATATCTCTGTGCGGTGGCGGACGGGTACGTAGCAGAGCATCAGTCGGCGCTGGGCTGAGTCGGGTTCGGTACGTGTTCGGAACATCGAGGCGACATCGCGAAATGCGCTGTTATACGTTCCGACCAACCGAGGAGATGGTGTGCGATTCTTTCTATGTACTTCGTTGAATCAACGGAGCGCTATTTCCGCGACTTCCTCAAGCAGCGCTCTTGCCGGTCCGCTATGCTATCGTCGGATACGCGGCTTACTGTGCAGGATGCCCAGTCGTACGTCGGGATACTGTGTGCCCCAGCTATTGCTCGGTCCGGCGAGATCGTCCCATACTGAAGGGGGTTACGGGAGGGGAGGACGGCAAGGCCACGCGCAGGCCGCCCGTCAGGCGTCGACCTCAGCCATCCGTGACCAACACCTCATCTCCGACTCGGGTGTGACCGAAGCGCAAGCGGTTGCCGTTCATGTGCGGCCGCCAGCCGTTGACCTGCGACGCCCTCACGCGATGAGGGGTCAACGCCCGAGGTGAGCGCGGGGTCACGCGGGCCGGCGCGACCCCGACAGATTCCGTGGGAGGTACAGCGCGATGGGAACCAAGTATGTGAAGTTCGGCGTTCGGCTGCTCGACGATCTCGGCGGCGTCCGTGATCTGGTGGCGCTCGCCCAGCTAGCCGAGCGGCTGGGGTTCGACACCCTCTGGTACCCTCACGACATGTTTCGCCTGAACTCGTGGGTGCTGAACTCGGCCGTCGCCCAGACGACCTCCCGGATCGAACTGTTCTGCCGCACCAATGTCTATACTACCGATCCGGCCGAGATCGCGACCTATATCGCGACTCTCGACGACATCGCCCAGGGACGGGCAAGCGTGTCCATCGGGCTGCACAACACCGACACCATCACGTGGGTCGGGATGCAGGGGAGCGACGTTCTGCAGCGGGTGCGGGAAGCGACCGACATCGTCCGGCGGTTGCTGCGCGGCGAGGTGGTGGCGTACGGCGGGCAGATCTACCGGTGGACCGAGAAGGCATACCTGCGCGTCAAGCCGCACCGGGCCGACGTGCCGATTCTGATCTGCCCGGTGGGGGAGGCGGCTTTGGAACTAAGCGGCGAGATCGGGGACGGGACGCTGCCGATGGTTACCCCACCGGCATCGGCCTCACTCATTATGGAGCCGATTCAGCGGGGGCTCCGGCGGTCGCAGACCCCCGGCCGGCGCTTCGATGCGTGCGCGTTCGTGTGGATGGCGATCTCCGAGGACCGGGACGAGGCGCGCAACATGCTCGCGGATGTGGTCGCCTATTTCGGCACCTACCTGGACCCCCGGGCG
>DATGHU010000030.1 GCA_035307765.1 bacterium
ATTCTGACCTACAATCTGGATCGAATGGTGACGATCGGTGCGACGCGGTAGTTTCGGGCGAAAGGACCCGCTCATCCCTTCAGCCCGCTACCGGATCTGTACCAGATCCGTTGTTCGAGCTGCATTTTTCATGGCGAACTAAATTAGGTCGCCTGGGATCGAGCCCGAGCCGAAGGTATTCCCCCGCACCACACAGAACCTTCAGCGCGCGTTTCACATCACCCGACGAGGTGCGTCGGTGGGTTCTCCCGCCATCGTGTGTGACGGCCTCAGCATGACGTTCGATCATGGGGACACCTCGCTCCACGTGCTCCAGGAGATCTCCCTGACCGTCGCCGAGGGGGAGTTCCTCACCCTCCTCGGCCCCTCCGGGTGCGGGAAATCGACCCTGCTGCGATTGCTTGCGGACATCTTGGCCCCCACCCACGGCGCAATCACGATCCTCGGCCGCTCCCCGAACCAGGCGCGCCGGGATCGTGCGCTCGGGATGGTATTTCAGCAACCGGTGCTCCTCCCGTGGCTCTCGGTCGAGGAGAATATCGCCCTCCCGCTGCGCATCGGCCGGTGGGGCGCGCGACACCCGGGGGGACCGGACCCCGCGGGGCTATTGAGGCTGGTCGGGCTGGAAGGATTTGAGCGATCCCGCCCCACCCAGCTCTCGGGCGGGATGCAGCAGCGGGTGGCCATCGCCAGGGCGCTCGTGAACGACTCGCCTGTGCTCCTGATGGATGAACCGTTCGGTGCGCTGGACGCGATCACCCGTGATCGGTTGAACGAAGAGCTTCTGCGAATTTGGACCGAGACCAAGCGGACGGTGGTGTTCGTCACCCACAGCATCCCGGAGGCGGTCTATCTGTCCACGCGGGTGGCCGTGTTCTCCCCCCGGCCGGCCCGCATCCGCCGTCTGATCGAGATCGACCTCCCGTCCCCGCGCCATCCGAAGATGCGGGACACGCCGAGGTTCACGGAGTTCGCCGCGACGCTGCGCGAGGCGCTGGAACACGCATGACGCACGCCGGGCCGTCCACCGCAGCGATCAAAGCCGAGGGGCCGGCGGGAGGAATCACCCGGAGCCCTCGGCGGGGACGTCCGCTGTGGCGCAACTACCTCGTCTCCGCCTCCGCGTTTGTCGTGGTGCTGGTGGCGTGGCAGGCGATCATCGTGGGATTTCGCGTGCCGGCCTACCTTGCCCCCTCTCCGCTGATGGTTCTGGGAGCGCTCCACACCGACTCCCACACCCTGCTCGTCAACACCTGGCCCACCCTGATCGAGACGGTGGGGGGGTTCGTCTTGGGAAACCTGATCGCGATCTTCGCCGCCGTCGGGTTCGTGCACAATCGGATGTTCCGGCAGAGCGTCTACCCGCTGGCGGTCACCCTGCGGACGCTCCCCATCGTCGCGATCAGCCCGATCCTCGTCCTGCTGCTGGGCAACGGGTACGCCCCCAAGATCGCGATCGCCGCGCTGATCACCTTCTTCCCCACGCTGGTGAACATGGCCGACGGGCTGACCGCGGTCGATCCGCAGGCGCTCGAGCTGATGCACGTGTTGTCCGCCAGTCGCTGGGAGGTCTTCCGGTACCTGCGCTGGCCCACCTCGCTCCCCTATCTCTTTTCGGCGCTGCGGATCGCCAGCACGGCGAGCCTGCTCGGGGCGATCGTCGGCGAATGGATCGGGTCGAACTCGGGCCTCGGGTACCTGATCGTCGCCGCGACCTACGACTACCGCACCCCGCTCCTCTACGCCACGATGGCGGTCGCCTCGACGCTGGCGCTGGTGTTCTTCGGGGTGATCTCCGTGGCGGAGCGCTACGTCCTCTCCTGGCGCCAACCTCCCGGGGTGGGCGCGGAATGACGACCGCCCGGCTGGCGCAGGTGAAGATCGGGACGGCGGTGGAAATCACGCGCACCGTCGCCGAGTCCGACGTCTACCTGTTCGCCGGGATCACCGGCGATGACGGCCGCAACCACACGGACGAAGAATACATGCGCACCACCCGGTACGGCGCCCGCCTGGTGCAGGGCGCCTACCTCGTCGGGTTGATGAGCGCCGCTTCGGTCCGGTGGGTCGAGACCCTCGACCTCCCCGGGGCCTCCTACGGGTACGACCGCATCCGGTTTCCGCATCCGGTGTTCCTGGGGGATACGATCCGGGTCCGGTACGAAGTCGCCGCCGTGGATGAGGAACGGGCCCTGGTCCGCTCGCAGGCCACCTGCACCAACCAGCGCGGTGAGGTGGTCGCGGTGGGGGTGCACCTGCTCAAGCTCTTCCCCGAGGACCGCACCCCGTGAAGACGGTTCGCGAGCCCGCCGCTGAGATTCCGGTCGTCGCGCACTCCGACGTGGTGGTCGTGGGCGGGGGCCCCGCCGGGCTCGCCGCCGCCGTGGCCGCGGCGCGCAACGGGGCGGAGGTCCTCCTCCTCGAGCGGTACGGATACCTGGGAGGGATGGCGTCGGGGGGGATGGTCGTGCTCCTCGACGACATGTGCGATGCGAGAGGCCGGACCGTCGCCGGGATCGCCCAGGAGATTATCGACCGGATGGTCGCGGTCGGCGGCGCGGTCGTCCCTCCGCTCGACCAATGCTTCAAACAAGACGTCGAGCTCTGGTGGCGGTGGGCGCGCTGGGGCTTCGAGGACTTCTACGCCCGGACGACCCCCCACCCCACGACCTATGGGGCCTCCTTCGACCCCGAAGCGTGGAAGCAGATCTCGCTCGCCATGGCGACCGAGGCGGGGGTGCGGCTGCGCATGCACTCGTGGTTCTCGCGGGCGGTGGTGGAGGACGCCCGGGTCGGCGCGGTCATCATGGAAACGAAGGCCGGGCGGCAGGCGATCTCCGGCCGGGTGTTTGTGGATGCCACCGGCGACGGCGACGTGTTCGCGAGCGCCGGCGCGCCGTTCGTCCAGAGCAACTACATGCTGACGCTCGTGCATCGGCTGGCGGACGTGGACGTGGACCGTGTCGTCCGGTTCGAACGGGACCACCCCGAGGAGGCCCACGCTCTCAACACCGCCGTGAAGCGGCTGATCGGGGGATCGTGGGACTTTTGGTGGCTGCGCACCCCCCGCGAAGGTGTCGTCTGGTGTAACTGCCCCCACCTCCACGGCCTCAACGGGTTGTCGGTCGAGGACCTCACCCAGCTCGAGGGGGAGACGCGGCGCCGGTTCGTCGCCGCCATCTCCTGGCTGAGAACCCACATGCCGGGGTTCGAGCGCGCCTACATCCTCGATGCGGCACCCCAGGCCGGCGTGCGGCAGACCCGGCTCCTGGAGGGCGAGTACGTGCTGACCAAGGATGACGTCGTGCAGCGGCGACAGTTCCCCGACGTCATCGGCCGGGGCCGCGACTATTTCATGCCGTACCGATCGATCCTCCCCAAGCGCATCGACGGCCTGCTGGCCGCCGGGCGCTGCTTCTCCGCCACGCCCGAGGCGCAGAAGCTGAGCCGGGAGATCCCGCCCTGCATGGTGATGGGAGAGGCGGCCGGCACCGCCGCGGCGATGGCGATCGAGGCCGGGGTGGAACCGCGGGCCCTCGATGTCCACGCTCTCCAGCACCGCCTGCGCGCCCAGGGCGCCGATCTGGGGTCCCCCTCGCCGAGCGGAGCGGCGAAGATCTCGGGCGGAGAAGGCGGCTGACGATGCCGGAGCGCGTGTGGACGGAGGCGGGCATTCGCTTTCAGGCGGACGGCGCGGTCGCCCGCGTGACGATCGACCGGCCGGAGGTGTTGAACGCCCTCAACCGGGCGGCCCACGACGCCCTGTCTCGGGCCTGGGATCAGGTGCGAGACGATCCCGAACTCCGGGTCGCGGTGGTCAGCGGAACCGGCGCCCGCGCGTTCTGCGCCGGCGCCGACATGAAGGACGCCGCGGAGGCGAGCGGCCTCGAATATCTGGCGCACGGACCGCGGCTGGGCGCGGGCGGACTGTCGCTGCGGCGCGACCTACTCAAGCCGGTGATCGCTGCGGTGAACGGCCTCGCCCTCGGCGGCGGCTTCGAACTGGCGCTCGGCTGCGATCTGATCGTTGCTGCCGAGCATGCCGAATTCGGGTTCCCCGAGCCCCGGGTCGGCCGGATGGCGCTCGACGGCGGGATCGCGCTGCTGGCGCGCCATGTGCCGCTGAAGGTGGCGATGGGCCTGCTCCTCACGGGCCGCCGGATCGGGGCCCACGCCGCGCTGGCGGCCGGCCTTGTCAACGAGGTCGTCGCGGCGGCGGACCTCATGCCGGCCGCGGAACGATGGGCCGCCGACGTCCTCGCCTGCGCGCCGCTCGCCGTCGAGGCGACGAAGCGCATCGCGCTCGGCGCCCAAGACCTCCCCCGCTGGGCCGCGTCACGATGGTTTCCCCGCGAGCTCCTCGATGCGGTCGCCTCGGACGACGGCGTCGAGGGGGTGCGGGCATTCCGCGAGAAGCGGCCGCCGAAGTGGAAACGGCGATGACGGCCGACGGCGCCCCCCTGCCGCTGGCGGGGGTCCGCGTGCTGGACTTCACCCAGATCACCCTGGGCCCGATCGCGACCCAGATGCTCGGCGACTTCGGGGCCGATGTGGTCAAGATCGAGCGGCCGGGGGCCGGGGACTACATGCGCTCCACCCTCGTGCAGCCCGACGGGGTGAGCTACGTGTTCCTGGCGAGCAACCGCAACAAGCGGGCCGTGACGATCGACCTCCGCCAGCCCGCCGGGCGTGAGGTGGTGGAACGCCTCCTCCGTGACGCCGACGTGCTGGTCCACAACTTCCGGCCCGGGACGATGGAGCGGCTGGGGTTGGGGTACGAGGACGTGCGCGAGCGGCATCCCAAACTCATCTACGCGGTCGGAAGCGGCTACGGCCTCACCGGGCCCTATCAGGCAAAGGGCGGCCAGGACGTCCTGGCGCAGGCCCTCGGCGGAGCGCTGCTCCGCCGCGCGGAGCCCGACGCCCCGCCCGAGCCGTTCAGCACCGCCGTCTGCGACTGCGCCGCCGGGATGCTGCTGGTGCAGGGCATCCTGCTCGCCCTGCTGGCCCGCCAGCGGACCGGGCGAGGCCAACTGGTCACGTCGTCGCTCCTGGACGGCATGCTGTACATGCAGCAGCAGGAGGCCACCGCGCTCCTCAACGCCGGACAGGTCGTCAACTGGATCGGGCTCCCGCTCAACGGGACCTTCCGCACCAAGGACGACCGGTGGGTCGTGTTGATCGGCGCCTTCAAGAAGGATCCGTTGGGAGACATCTGCCGGGCGCTCGATCTCGGACCGCTGGGGAAGGATCCCCGCTATGCGACCGAGGCCGCGCAGATGGCCCACCGCGCAGATCTGCAGGCGATCTTCAGGCAGCGGTTTGCCGAGCTGACCGAGGCGGAGGCGCTGGCGCGGCTCGAGGCCCAGGACCTCCTCTGTGCGCCGGTGCACGGGCTCGACGAGGCCGTGGTCGATCCGCAGGTACAGCACAACGACATGATCGTCGACGTCCCGCACCCGGCCCTGGGGCGCTTCCGGACGATTGGGATCCCGATCAAGCTGTCGGCGACCCCCGGGCGCATCCGGCGGTCGCCCCCGGCGCTGGGCGAGCATACCGACGAGGTGCTCGCCGAGGCCCACTACACCGGGGAGGAGATTGACCGACTGAGAGCCAACCGGGTAGTGTAGCACTGTTCCCGTGCGCGTCCCTAGCGCTGCCGACGCCCGCTGGGAGCGCGTACCGAGGGGCGGCGGCGGACCAACGCCGCCGCCCCTTCGAGTTTTTACGTGTCCATGATCGCCTTGCGCTGACCGCCGTCCAGCGTGATCAGCGCTCCGTTCATGAAGCTGGCCCGCTCCGAGGCCACGAACACGACAACGTCTGCCACTTCCTCGGGGGTGGCGAACCGACCGAGCGGAATGCTCTGTGCGGCCCGGCGCGCCGCCTCCTCCACGCTGATCCCCTTGTCGCGGGCGTATCCGCGCACCAACCCCTCCCAGCGATCGGTGCTCACCGGTCCCGGGTTGACGGCGTTGATGAGGATGCGGTGCTTGCCGTACTGCTCCGCCAGCGCCTGGGTGACCGCCAGATCGGCGGCGTTGGCGGCGCTGGGGGTCAGCTCCAAGTAGGTCGGCTTGACCCCATCGTTGCCGACGACATTGACGATGCGCCCGCCGCCCGCCCGCAGCATGTGTGGAATGACGGCGCGCATGCACCGGACGTAGCCCAGAAACTTCCCCTGCAGCGCGAGCTGCCAATCGTCCTCGGTCAGGTTCAGCATCAGCCCGCCGGGCGCGGCGCCGGCGTTGTTGACGAGGACGTCGATTCGGCCAAAACGTGCCACCACGGCCGCCACGACCCGCGTGACATCCTCCGGGTTGATCATATCGCCGGGGAACGCCGCGATCTCTCCGCCGGTCTGGTCGCCGATCTCCCGGGCCGCCCGTTCCAACAACTCCGCCCGCCGCGCGACCACGGCCACCCGGGCTCGCTCGCGGGCCAGCCCGGCCGCCACCGCCCTGCCGATCCCTTTGCTGCCTCCCGTGACGAGGGCGACCTTTCCCTCCAATCCTAAGTCCATAGCTCCTCCGTGCGACCGCCGGGCGCGGATCCCGCGGGCGCTTTCGTCCCAACTTCGTGCACGCGGCGGGCCCCCCCTCTCCGCAGCGCGGGGCGCCCCGCGGACCGGCAGCAGGAATTCGCGCCGGGTCGCAAAACAGAGTCGTGACCGGGGCGGGGAGCGAATCGGTGACTGGTAGGGACCATTGATTATCGGGGCATCGGTCAAGCGAAAGGAAGACCCCCGGTTCCTCACCGGACGAGCCCGTTACGTCGGGGACATCGCCCTCGCTGGGATGCTACACGCCATGCTGGTGCGGAGCCCGCACGCCCACGCACGACTCACGTCAATCGATCCCGCCGCGGCGCGGGCACGGCCCGGGGTGGCGCTGGTGGCCACGGCCGCGGACCTCGGACCGGTCCCCCCAATCCCGATCCGTCTGGGGCCGCGGCCCGGCCTCGAGGGATTCCTTCAACCCCCCCTCGCCGGCGATCGCGTCCGGTACGTCGGCGAGCCCGTCGCCCTGGTCGTGACCGCCGATCGGTATTCGGCCGAGGAAGCGGCCGAGATGGTCGCGGTTCGCTACGATCCGCTCCCGGTGATGGGCGATGTCGGGCGGGCCCTCAGCGGGGCTGCCGCCGTCCTGCATGCGGGGGCCGCGGACAACCTCGCCGACCTCTTGACCATGGAGCGCGGAGACCCCGAACGCGCCCTGGCGGGGGCGGAGATCCGCCTCCGGCACCGCTTCCACGTGCAGCGGCACACGGGGATGCCGATGGAAACCCGGGGTCTGGTGGCCGCCTACGAACCCGGAACCGGGCTGCTCACGGTGTGGGGACCGACGAAGGTCCCGCAGTTCAACCGCCAGGTCCTCAGCGACCTGCTGGGCGTGCCGGCGCACCGGATTCGCTGCGTGGAGCCGGACGTGGGCGGCGGCTTCGGCGTCCGCGGGGAGTTCTACCCGGAGGACTTCCTCATCCCCTGGGCGGCGATGCGGCTCGGACGTCCGGTGAAGTGGATCGAGGACCGAAGGGAGCATTTGCTGGCCGCGAACCATTCCCGGCAGCAGGTCCACGACATCGAGGTGGGCGCAACTCGGGACGGGCGCCTGATCGCCCTGGTCGATCGCGTGCGCGTGGACATGGGTGCCTACCTGCGCACCCACGGCGTCACGGTCCCGGAGCTGACCGGCGCCATGCTCCCGGGCCCCTATCGAATTCCCCACTACCGCTGTGAGGTCGCCTGCGTCCTCACCAACAAAACGCCCACGGGGACGTATCGCGCACCCGGCCGGTACGAGGGGACCTTCGTGCGCGAGCGGATGATGGACCTGCTCGCCGAAGCCGCCGGGATCGACTCGGTGGAGGTCCGCCGGCGCAACTTCATCGGGCCGGCGGAGATGCCGTACGACGTCGGCACGGCGACCCTCGACACGCGCACGATCTTCGACACCGGCGAGTACGCTTCGGCCCTTGATGCGGCGCTGGACGCGGCGGACTATCCCCGCTGGCGTGCTTCCCAGGCGGAGGCCCGCGCTCGGGGCCGCTACCTCGGCATCGGGGTGGCCTGCATCGTAGAGAAATCAGGCGTCGGGCCGTGGGAAACCGCGCGCGCGGAGATCGACGGGTCGGGGCACGTGGTCGTGTACTCCGGGATCGCCTCCCTCGGGCAGGGGGTGGAGACCGCGTTCGCGCAAATCTGCGCCGAAGAGCTGCACGTCGCGGTGGACGAGGTCGAGGTCGTCCACGGGGACACCGCCCTCATTCCGTACGGCCTCGGGGCGTTTGCCAGTCGGGGCGCCGCCGTCGGCGGCAGCGCCGTCCTCCTGGCCAGCCGCGCGCTCCGCGAGAAGGTGCTGGCCTGCGCGGCCCGCCGCCTCGAGGCCGCGCGCACGGACCTCGTCCTCGAGCACGGCCGTGTGACCGTGCGCGGCGCGCCGGGGCGGGGGCTCACGTTCAAAGAACTCGCCGCCGCCGCCGCCCCCGCCCAGACCTTACCGCTCGGCATCGAGCCGGGGTTGTCGGCCACGGAGTTCTTCCAGGTGTCGCGCATGACGTACCCCTACGGGACCCACGTGGCGATCGTCGAGGTCGACCCCGACACCGGCCAGCTCGCCATCCTGAGGTACGCCGTCGCCTACGACGTGGGCCGCGCGATCAACCCGATGCTCGTAGACGGTCAGCTCGTCGGCGGGCTCGCCCAGGGGATCGGCGGCGCGCTCCTCGAGGAGCTCGTGTACGACAGCGATGGGCAGATGCTCTCCGCCACGCTCATGGATTATCTGCTGCCGACGTCGGTGGAGATGCCGCAGGTGGTGTCCGTCAAAATTCTGGAGGAGACCCCGACTCCGCTCAACCCCCTGGGGGTGAAAGGCGTCGGCGAAGGGGGCGCCGCCGGGGCGGGGGCGGCGATCGCGAACGCGGTGGCGGACGCACTGCGGCCGCTCGGAGCGGAGGTGAGGGCGCTCCCCCTCTCGCCCGACCGCATCGTGGCCCTGGTCAGGGAGGCCCGCCCGGGGGGATCGGGCGCGCGCCGGGCATGACCGGCGGACCGGTCGGACAACCGCTCCGGCGGAAGGAAGACCCGCGCCTCCTTCGGGGGCGCGGGCGATACGTCGACGATTTAGCGCTGCCGGGAATGGTGCAGCTGGCGTTCGTCCGGTCGCCGCACGCACACGCGGCGGTCACCGGGGTCGATGTGTCCGCCGCGCGTCGGGTGCCCGGGGTGACGGCCGTCTTCCGGGACGACGATCTGCCGGTGCGGCCGATCGTCGCCGAGTTTCATGGGCCGGGCTACGCCGGTGGCCGCTGGCCCGCCCTCGCCGGCAGCCGCGTGCGGTTCGTAGGCGAGGCGGTCGCGGCCGTGGCCGCGGTCGATCGCTATGTGGCCGAGGACGCCGTCGATCGGATCGCGGTGGCGTATGCGCCGCTTCCACCGCTCACCTCTGCTGAAGAGGCGCTTCGGCCGGAGGCGCCGCGGCTTCACGACGACGTTCCGGGCAATGTGTACTTTCGGGCGGCGTATGTGCACGGCGCCGTGGACGAGGCGTTCGCGGGCGCCCCCGTGCTCGTGCGCGGCACGTTTCGCCATCAGCGAATCGCCGGAGGGCCGCTCGAGGGACGCGGGATCGTCGCGGCATGGGATGCCCGGGAGCGGCTCACCGTGTGGGCGTGCACACAAGTCCCCCACATCCTTAGGAGGGGATTAGCCCGGTTCCTCGACCTCCGGGAGTCCCAGATCCGGGTCGTCGCCCCCGAGGTCGGCGGGGGGTTTGGCCCGAAGATGCACCTCTACCCGGAGGACCTCGTCGTGTGTGCCGCCGCCCACCGCCTCGGCTGCCCCGTCAAATGGGTCGAGGATCGACGCGAGAACCTCTTGACGATGACCCAGGCCCGCGAACAGGTCATCGAGGCCGCCGCGGTCGCGGATCGCGGCGGTCGCATCCTCGCGGTCAGGGCGGAGATCGTGGGCGATGCGGGGGCATACTCCGTCTTCCCGCTCACCGCGGCTCTGGAACCGATGGGCACGGCGCAGATCATCCCGGGGCCGTACCGCGTGCCGGCGTACGCGTACACGGCGATGGCGGTCGGATCGAACAAGCCTCCGGTCGGCGCCTACCGCGGGGTGGGGATGGGGATCGGCGTCTTCGTCATGGAACGCCTGATAGACAAGGTGGCGGCGGCCATCGGAGCCGATCCGATCGAGGTGCGCCGGATCAACTTCATCCGCGCCGACGAATTTCCGCACACCTCCCCCACCGGGCTCGTCTACGACAGCGGCCGGTACGAGGACACCCTCGACGCCGCGCTGGCCGCGTTCCGGTACACCGATGCCCGGGAGGAGCAGGCCCGAGGGCGATCGGAGGGCCGACTGATCGGGATCGGGGTCAGCGCGTTCACCGAGTACACCGGCATGGGCTCGACGACGTTCGCCCGCCGCGGGATGACCGATGTGCGCGGGGACGACAGCGCCAGGATCGTGGTGGACGATGCCGGACACGTCCGGGCCCACCCATCGTGTCCGTCGCAGGGACAGGGCCACGAAACGGTCTTCGCGCAGCTGGTCGCCGCCGAATTGGGAGTCGACCCCGCCCAGGTGACCGTGGTCCCGGTGGATACCGATCTGACCCCCGAGGGCAGCGGCACGTTCGGCAGCCGCGCGGTCATCGCCGGCGGCGGAGCGCTCCGGCGCGCGGCGGAGGAGGTCAACGCGAAGGCCGTCGCCATCGCGGCGCGCCTGCTCGAGGCCGCCCCGCGTGACGTGATCGCCGACCGCGGCCGTTTCGCGGTCCGCGGCGTCCGCGGACGGTCGGTGGCGTGGGCGGAGGTCGCCCGCGCCGCCCACGCTCCCGCAGCTGCGGGGCTGCTCCCGAGCGTTGAGATGGGCTTGGAAGCGACCGCATCCTACGATCCACCCCCCGCAGCCTTCAGCAACGGGGCGCACCTGGCGTTGGTCGAGGTGGACCGTCACACCGGTCGGGTCGCAGTTCTCCGGTACGTCATCGCCGAGGACTGCGGCCCCTTGGTGAACCCCCTCCTCGTCGAGGGGCAGATCCACGGGGGGCTGGCCCAGGGACTCGGCGAGGCGTTCCTGGAGGAGGTGCGTTACGACGATGCCGGCCAGCCACTCACCGCGACGTTCATGGACTACTTGCTCCCCGCCGCGGTGGAGACGCCGTCCGTAAAGATGGTTCACTTGGAAACGCCGTCACCGTTCACCGCGGGCGGCTTCAAGGGCATGGGAGAGTCCGCGACGATTGGGGCACCGGCCTGCATCGCGAACGCGGTCAGCGACGCGCTGGGGCGGTCGGTCGATGCGCTCCCCATCACCCCCCCGCGTGTCCTCGGATGGCTCTGCCCCGCACCGTCAGAGCCTGGTCGACCTCCGACCACCCCGTGAATTTCGCGCCGGACACATCGGGGAGTGAGGCAGGCGTCGGTCTGCGCGGAGATGTTTGACCCCAGGATCCCGCACCAGGGTCGAGGGGGTATGTGGAGCAGCCGGAAGAGGACGAACTGCTCGGAACCGCTTGAGCAATGGGCCTTCCCGTGTCACGCACCAACAACCGGCAGGAGAACCGTGCCCGCAAGCTGCCCTCATTCTGCACGCGGTCAAGGCTGCCCGCATTTTTCAAAACCGCTACGAACGTTCACAGGCACTTAGTCTCGTGGACGCCGACCGCGGAACATGGGATGTCTAAGGTGTGCATCGATACGTGCCATCATTTGCTCTGGCGTCAAGACTGTAATCCCCGTGACCAGTGGGTAATCGTCGACATTCCGGGTGACGATGGGTGCACCGCTCGCACGCGCAGTCCCAATGACATGAGCATCCTCCGGATCAGGCAGCGGCACCGTTACGGGGCGCGGCATTCTCCAAGCCCGTCGCATATACTATCGTGCAGTCCTGTGCAACCGGGGACATGGTGGGCGCGCAAGGACCTCCAACCTCGGACCGCGTTACACCGGCCGGGGCGGTTGGAAGAGGCCTTAGTGGCCGGCGAGCCACGCCGGCGGGAGGAGCATGCCGGTCAACAACGCGAGCAGGAAGAGCATCATGAGGGTGAACATCCTGAAGAGCCTGTGTTCCATTGGTCCAGCACCGCCGTCGTCCCGCCTCGGGTGCGAAACGGCACTGCGTCGTCGCATCTGCCGCCCTTCCCCACCCTCATGATGGCGCCGCCACTCCTCGGTTGCCATCGACCACATGGAGGATTGGCGGTCCTCAAGTGATGGCCCGAACACCTGCCCGGGCGCAGCATCACCGTGCACGCCCGCACGCTTGCGTTCATCCGAACGGGGCGCAAAACCCACATAACGGACGAAGTGGGGACGAGGGCCCGCACCAAACTCGGACAACGGCTCTAATAGACGGATCCCAGAACCGTGGGTGCCGGGTAGGAGTCGGCATGAAGATCACACACACCGGGGGGCACATGAAATACTACTCGTACTCGCCGAATCCGTCACCGGCGCTGCGGAGATCACTCAAACCGCGCACCGACATCGTTCCGCGGGAGACGGTCCCCAAGACCATCAACGCGCTCGACGTGCTCCTCTCGATCTGGATCGCCGAAGCGGTGCTCGAAACCGAGAGCCGCAGGAAGCGGCGCCCCAAGGCGCCCGCTAAGCCCAGCTGATCCCCTCGCGACCGCGCTCCGTGAGCAGGAGATCGATACCGTCTCTCGGTGCTCGGATAGGGTAAACCTCAACGGCGGCGATATCGGACCACCCGGAGGTCCCCCCAAAGGCATCGCTCCGGCCGGGCGCTCCCCCCGCGTGGGCGCCTGCCCTCTCGCGGCTACGATTCCCCTGGGGACGTCGAGGACTGCACTGCGAGGGAGCCGCGCGTCGCGGACGGGATGCCCTCGCAGGCGTTCCGAATAAAATCAATCGACGAGCCTAGGGTCTTCATCACCCGGTCCATCGCCTCGAGCCCCGGCTCGAACTGGACCATCCAAACGCGGCGCTCGATGGCCCTTCCGAAAAAGTACCCCCAGCTCGCCCCGACGACCGCCCCCCCAAACGCCAGTGCCTCCCGAACCCAAACCTCCCCCATAGCCCATCCCTCCCCCCTTTATTCCTTCGGACAGGGAGAGGCCGATCCCCTGCACGCGACCACCCCGGAGGCGAAGGGCCTCGGCGCGGCGCTGGGGGAACGTCCGCAGGGTGAACCGGAACGATCGCACGCGGGAGCCCCGCGGCAGCGGGGATGCCGACGTACCGTCTCGCGCCAGATCCAGGGCGTGTCACGTGCCCGCCGCCTGCGGCCGGACCGTCCCCCAGTCCGCGGCGGGACAAGGAAGAGAACCCGGGCCGCCGGAGAACCATTAGAGCAGTCGGTGGGAGAACCCACAGACCACCTTCAATAAGGGGGGGTACATGAGGAAGTACATCACCGAATTCATCGGAACGTTCTTTCTGGTGCTGACGATCGGCGCCACCGCGGTGGCGAGCGCCCCCGGGGTGATCGCGCCCCTGGCGGTTGGCTCCGCGCTGATGATCATGATTTTCGCCGGCGGGCATATCTCCGGGGCCCACTACAACCCCGCGGTCACACTGGGCGCGTGGATCCGCGGACGGTGCCCGGCGAAAGACGTGGTCCCGTACATGATCTCGCAGGCGATCGGCGCGATCATTGCCGCCGCCGCGGTCGGAATCCTCAAAGCCGGCGCCGATGTCAAACCCATGACCCTCGCGATGGGTCCCGCCCTCACCGCGGAGTTTCTCTTCACCTTCGCCCTGGTGTACGTGATGCTCAACGTCGTCACCGCCAAAGGCACCGCCGGCAACTCCTTCTACGGCCTCGCCATCGGCATGACGGTCATGGCTGGGGCGTTCGCCGTCGGCAACATCTCCGGCGGCGTGTTCAATCCGGCGGTGGCGGTGGGGATTTCGGTCATGGGACTCTCGGCGTGGTCAAACCTCTGGATCTATCTGCTCGCCAACTTCCTCGGCGCCATTGTCGCGAGCGGGACCTTCAAATCCTTGAATCCGGACGATCGGTAACCAACCGGCATGACCCGCGGAGCCGGCTCCCCAAAGTCCTACTCCGGCCCCCCGCGTGACGACCCGGCCACGACCTCACTCCCCCGGCGTTATCCCGCCTGCTTGAGGATCGCCGCCTGGGCCGCGCGCGTGCGCCGCTCTTTTGAGTGCTTTCGGCGTCGTAACTTTCCCGACTGCTTGAGCCGCTTGACCCTTCGCACCCGTTTCACGGTATCCGCGCCCCCCCGCCAGGATCTCTCCAGCGACATTCTCCCACCAATGCCTCACCCCGTCCACCACCCTGTGGTCCCGCCGGGATTCCCCCGATCAGCGTCGCGAGATCCGGCGGAGACCACCGATCGGATCGCCCGACGATCAGCGCCGCCGCCCCTTCACCCTCGACCGATGAACGGCATCTTGGTCGCCATCACGGTCAGGAACTGCACGTTTGTGTCCAACGGCAGGCTCGCCATGTAGACCACCGCGCGCGCCACGTCAGCCGGGTCCATTCTCGGCTCGACGCGGATTGACCCGTCGGCCTGTGCCACGCCTGCCTCCATTCGTGCCGTCATGTCCGTGGCGGCGTTGCCGATGTCAATCTGACCACAGGCGATGTCGTACTTCCGGCCGTCGAGCGCCGCCGCCTTGGTGAGGCCGGTGATCGCGTGCTTGGTGGCCGTATAGGGCGCGGAATTCGGCCGCGGGCTGTGCGCGGAAATCGAGCCGTTGTTGATGATGCGGCCGCCGCGCGGCAGTTGACTCTTCATGAGCCGGAACGCTTCCTGAGTGCAGAGAAAGGCCCCGGAGAGGTTGGTGTCGACGACGGCCTTCCATTGCTCGTAGGCGAGATCCTCAAGCAGGACAGGGGGCGCGCCGATCCCCGCGTTATTGAACAGCAGATCAAGCCTGCCGAAGGTCTCTTTCGTCCTCGCAAACAGGCTCCTGACAGACGCGGGATCGCCGACGTCGGTGGGCACAACCAGCGTCCGCGATGCCGGCACGCCTCGAGCCGTGGCGTCCAACGGTTCCTTTCGGCGTCCGGCGAGGACGACCGAATAGCCCTCCTGCAGCAGGGCCAGTGTCACGGCCCTTCCGACACCCGTTCCCGCGCCGGTCACGACGGCAACTTTGCCTGATCCCATTTTCCGATCTCCTTTCGCGGTACGGCGCTTTCGGAGGGCTCAACCGTTCCATCGAGGAGTATGGACCCGCCCCGTCCTTGCGCATCGCTCGTCTAGGAGGCGGAGGGACGCCCGCCGCATGTTGCCGGCACGAGAATCGCGGCCGCCCGATCGGCGCACCCCAGCCTCGATGCCGGCCAGGGGACGCCCGCCAATTCGTGCAGGGGGCGGCGCTCCAGCGGGGGTCGATTTCCCCTCCTCATGGGCACGTTTCCAGAAACGCGCCCGTGTTCCGTGTCCGATCGCCGGCCGGAAGCGGAGGGATCCCCGTCAAGTCGCGGCGCGCTCGCCGCCCTCGGGGCCGTAAAACACGACCCACACCGCAAAGTCGTCGGTGAACTCCTCGAACCGGTGGACCGCACCGGCGGGCACAAACAACACATCGGCCGGTCCGAACGGATGACGCTCCGGTCCGTTCACAAACCATCCGCGCCCCGCGATGACGATATAGACCTCATCTCTGGTGTGAGCGGTTTGCGAGTCGGTGCCGCGCGGGGCGTAGTATTCGACGATCAGGCTCCCGTGGGCAAGAACGACCGCGGCCAGGTTCCCCTCGGGGATGGGGGAGGCTCGGGCCTGGTCGATGGTCACCCGTCTCCTCCCCGACAGCGCCTCGGCGGATGCGCTGCCGGCCCGCGGTGGGTTGGCGCTATGTTCGGGTCCGTGTGCACTCATGTCCGTCCCTCTGCCTCCCCAAGACGGTGGCCGTCCGGATCTGGGGCCGTGTCCGTCAGCCGGCACCGAACGCGGCGCGGTGACCGGTTCTTGATCTGCCGCCGCGAGTGGATCTTCCATTGCAGGATCCAGTTCTCCTGGATCCCCACAACAGGGGAACGGCGCTCAAGGACCTTGCGTGAGGAGAGATGCCGAGGACCTCGGTTCGCCCATCGTCGCCTTCGAGGAGGCCACCCGCACGCCGACGGGGTTTTGGCGGTCGCTCTCCCACGTGGAAGAAGCCCGAAGATCGACGTGGGCCCGAACTAGCCCTGCGGCGGGACGGCCCGGCCGCGGGGGACAGCGCGCTCCCAGACCGTCCACTGGGCTTGGGTGATTCCGGTCCGCTGCGTGATGGTCTTCATCTCGTCGTCCGTGGGGGGATCGCCGACCTCCAGGTTTAGCAGGCGGGCTTCTGGGAAATCCAGCACGAGCGCGGCCTGCTGAGGCGCATACCCCTTCCTGCGCCGCCATTGCTTAAGCGGGTGGCTTTCCTTCCATTCCAGGGTGCGTCGGGTCAGGTCTTCCATCGCGAACGATCCCCCTTGAGGGTTCCTCCCTAAAGTTTACCAGAATCCTTGGGAAATGAGGTGCCCTGCGAAATAGCCTGCCGGGGCGCGTGCCCGGGGACCATCGGGGATGCCTGCCCCCCCTGCCTCACCGTACGCGGAGGGGTCACCATCCGCGTTGATAGGATCTGCGATGCCGAGACGAGCGGACAGCGCCGCCGATCGCCGGCTTTGCGCTCCTCCGAGCGAGGTCGAGGCGTCCCTTTCACCGAGCCCGCGGCGCTTTCCCGACCACTCCATCCCCGGCGTGCGTGAGGGTAAGAGGGGTTCACGCGATGAGGGGGATTGGACTCATGGAACGAGTGACGGCCGACCGCATTCGGTGGGAATCTTGGGGGGCAATACGCGAGGGGCCGGTTCGAATCCCGGCCCCTCGATCGGTGCAAATCTCGCGCCTCTCTCAGCGCAATACCATGTGCCCAGTCGCCCACATGAACAACCCCGCGAGGAGCAGCAGCCCGATCAGCATCTCGACACCCTCCTTCTTCGGGTTGGCGCGCTCCGCGTTCGTCGTCGCTCCCTCTGCCACCGCGCGCCGTCATCGTTGAGGGTATCTGAGCGCCTTGAAAGAGTCGTGAACAAGTGGTGAATGTCCTGTGAAGAATATCACGGACCGCACCGAACTCGGGCCGGGAACCCGAAGGGACCCCCCTTGCCGCGCGACCGCCGATACGCTCGCCCCGACAGCGAGTGCGCCGGGCAACCCGCAGTCGAACGAGCCAGTGCTTCGGCCCTACGAATCCGTCCATTGCCAGCGCCGAAGCCGCCAGCCGCGCCCTTCCACAGCGATTGCGGCAATGTAGTTGGGACCACCCAACACTTCTTCCAGAGACCACCGAGAGGTTTCCAACGGGTCGCGGGGGGTCGACAACAGCGCCGCTGGCTCGGTGGGGCCCAGGGACACGTCGAACTCGCCGAGGGGATAGACGAACCCCTCACCCCTCGCCTTGACATAGGCCTCCTTCCGCGTCCAGCCGCGGAAGAAACCTTCCACACGGCCCGCAGGGCTCAGGCCGCGGAAGGCGGCGAGCTCTCGACGGGAAAAGCATTGCTCGGCGATTTGGTCGGTGACGACGTCGGGGCGGACGCGCTCCACATCGATGCCGACCTCCCGCCCGATGGTCACACCATAGAGAGCCATTCCCCCCGCATGGGAGACGTTGAACCGATAGGCTTCCCGGCCGCGTCCGGTTGAGAGCACGGGTTTGCCGTAGGCGTTGTACGTGAACCGGAGGGAGTCGGGCGCGACACGGAGATACCGGCCCAAGAGGGCCCTGAGCACACCGCGGCAGATGATGAATCGATCTCGGTCCACAGCGAAAACGAACCGGAGCGCTCTGGCCCGCTCGTCCTCCGAGAGGATCTCCGCAAACCTGCCCACGCGCAGCGGCCCCACATCCAGCGACGCCTTCCACACATGCACATCCCGACCGCCAAGGCGGAGATCCTCCGGCGGCGCGGCCCAGGAAGCCGCGACGGTGGCAGGGCTCACTTCGGCGCGGTCCGCAAACATGCACTCAACTCTTCGCCAAGGACCGCCACGTACCGGGTGATGCACGTCAGGTGCTCCCCGGGGAGCACCCGGGTCCGAACCTTGCACGCCACCGCCCGCCATGGACGAATGCGGCCCCCGCTCCAGCCGCCGGATGAGTACAGGAGGGTGACCTCGCCAACGTACCGTTGTGGAACGTAGCCGGCGATCGCCCGGTGGTATGCGCCGTCGAGGCGCTCGTGGGTGGATTGGGCCCGATCATCGTACACCGGCGTCTGCGGTCGAGAGGCATCGAGCGTCGAGACGCTCCGGCCTCCCCGATATGATCGCCCGGCGACCTTCTTCCACGTTCGCCCGCCCACGCGCCGCAGGGCGGCGATCCAATCATCGAGGTGCGATCCTGACAGTGTGCGCAGGCGCCTTCGATAGTACCCCGCCCACCTGCCCACCCCAACGAAAGGCCGCCGCGCGAGGACGAACGTCCGGAAGCGCTCCTCCGGGGTCAGTCCCCTCACCGCGCCGAGCCGCTCGACGAGCCCGCGCAAGAGCCCGGCGCCGGCCCAGGCGTTCTCGGTCGGGGGATCGAGCAACGCCAGGAGATCCACCGACTCTCCCTGCGCCCGAAGCAGTCGAGCCATCTCGAAGGCGACCAGCCCCCCGTTGCAGTAGCCCCCCAGCCGATACGGCCCGTGGGGTTGGATGGAGCGCACCGTGGCGAGGCGGTCGGCGGCCATCGCTTCGATCGAGATCGGGACCGGCCGTCCATCGAGGCCGTGGGGATGGAGTGCCATAAACGGCTGCTGCGGGCCCAGAGCCCTGGCCAGGTTCCGACAATAGAACCCGCCTCCGTGCAGGTCTCCGTGCAGGAAGAAAAAGGGCGGCCGGGACCCGTCCGGATGTATCGCCGTCACCGGACCCCAGGGGGTCGCGGAGGGGTGTTGGAGAAGCGCCTGGGCCAGATGTTGCACGGTCGCACCCGCGAACAAGGTGGAAAGCGGGAGCTTCCGACCCACCGCCTCCTCGATCGCACTCATCAGGCGCACGGCGAGCAGCGAGTGCCCACCCAACTCGAAGAAGTCGTCCCGGATCCCGATCGGCCGGACCTGGAGGCACTCCTCCCAGATCTGCACCAATTGGTGCTCCAGCGGTGTCATTGGCGCGGCGTAGGCGGTGCTCCGCGCCGGGAGCGCATCCTCCGGCAACGGCAGCTTCGCCCGGTCGATTTTGCCGTTTGGCGTGAGCGGGAAGGCATCCAGCACCACGATGTGCGCCGGGATCATGTAGCCGGGCAGCCGGTCCTTGAGGAAGCAGCGGAGGTCGCCGGTCGCCGACGTCTGCGCGGGAACCACGTAGGCGCTGAGGCGTTTGTCACCAACCGCGTCCTCCCGGGCCAGCACCAGCACCTCGCGCACCGCGGGGTGCTGCCTCAGCACCGCCTCGATCTCCCCCGGCTCGATCCGGTGCCCCCGGATCTTGACCTGTTGGTCCATCCGCCCGATGAACTCGATGTTGCCATCCGGGAGGTAGCGCGCCGCATCCCCCGTCCGATACAGCCGCCCCGGGTGAGCGCCGAATGGATCGGGGATAAACCGCTCGGCGTCAAGCTCGGGACGACGCACGTACCCTCTCGCCACCCCGGGCCCCCCGACGTACAACATGCCGGGCACGCCGATCGGGACGGGAATGAGGTGCCGATCCAGGAGATAGATGCGCGTGTTGCTGATCGGACGGCCGATCGGGACGCCCGTCGCCCCCTCCGGCACCCCCGTCACCGGATACCAGCAGGCAAACGTGGTCGCTTCCGTCGGGCCGTACATGTTCAGCAGACGCTCCGGCGGACCGTGTTTGAGCACCTCGGCGACCCACCGGGGTTCTGCGGACTCGCCGCCGAAGAGCACAGCGCGCAGCCTTCGAAACGCTCCCGGGTCCTGGCGCGCCATATGGTGGAACAGCGCGGTGGTCAGAAAGAGGATCGTCACCCCCCGCCGCTCCAGCTCCGCGCTGAACGCGGTCGGAGAGAGCACGGTCTCCTGCGCAACCACCGCGAGCTGCGCCCCGTTGAGGAGCGCTCCCCACACTTCGAATGTCGCGGCATCGAACGAGACGTTCGAGACCTGCGCGATGATGTCCGAGGCGGAGATCTTCACATAGTTCGTGTTCATCACGAGGCGGGTCACTCCGCGATGCGGAACGGCGACCGCCTTCGGCCGCCCCGTCGATCCCGACGTGTACATCAGATAGGCCACGTGGTCCGCGGTGGTTTCGGCGCGCGGAATCTCCGGGTCCTCCGCGGTCTCGGGGCGCGTATCCAGCGAGATGACCGCTCCTCCGAACGCCGGCAGGACCCGCACCAACTCCTGGCGGGTCACCAGCACCGTCGCCCGCGCGTCGTGGAGCATGAAGGCCAACCGCTCGGCGGGATAGGTCGGGTCCAGCGGGAGGTAGGCGCCCCCCGCCTTGAGGATGCCCAGCACCCCCACCACCATCTCCAGCGAGCGCTCCAGACAGAGCCCCACCACCAC
>DATGHU010000031.1 GCA_035307765.1 bacterium
TGTGGTTCCCACAGACGTTGTTGACACTTGCGCTGGCCGGGACGTGGCCTCCAAGCGCAGTGTGAGGACGATGATGATTGTAGTAGTGGAGCCACTTCGGAAAAGTGCGGCGCCGGTCCTGGTTGCTCAGGTAGAGTCGAGCGTAAGCCCATTCCCGCAGCAGGGTCTGGACGAACCGTTCCGCCTTTCCGTTCGTTTGCGGGCGATACGGCCGTGTGATCTTATGGCGGATCCGCAGGTGGCGCACCACCTGTTGAAAGGTCCGCGAAATGGTGTAGCTGTACCCGCGGTCGGTCATGACGCGCTCGATCCGGATCCCTTGTTCGGCGAAGAAGGCGACGGCCTCAAGCAGAAACCGCGCGGCGGTGGGGCCTCGTCCATCCGGCAGGATCTGCGCAAACGCCAGTCGGGACGCATCATCGATCGCCACATGCACCACCTCGTAGCCCGCGCCTCGATGCTTCGTGGCAGGGGACCGGCCCAAGATCCGATGCCCGCCCCCCTGCGGGACCCGTGCCAGCGGCTTCATATCGAGATGCAGCAACTCCCCAGGATGGTCTCGGACATAACGGATAGGGACGCCTGTCGAGCGATCCAGATCCCGAAGACGAGAGAGTCCGTGGCGCCGGAGGACGGCATAGATCGTCGACCGTGGGGAGCCGACCAACGGCGCCAGCCGATGCGGTCCCCATTTCAGGCGACGCCGCAAGCGCAGGATGCGCCGTTCGACGGACGCGGCGAGCCGGCGCGGCGAGCGATGGGGCCGACTCGATCGGTTGTCCAGTCCTCGGTGGCCTTCTTGGTGCCACCGTCGCAGCCATCTATGCGCCGTTTCTCGAGAGATGCCCAGCGAAGCCGCGGCTTGGCTCACCGGCCACCCCAATTCCGTGATGCGTTGAATGAGCAACAACCGGCCCACCGGCGTGAGCTTGCCCCGTGTATGACCCATGAACGCCTCCCAGCTTGGGGCTCACTGCTTCCGCCCCACACAAACGCTGGAAGGCGTTCCAGTGTCAACAACCTAAATGGGAACTGCACCTAGTGCGAAGGCAAGCCGGGGATCTCCATGATCGGCCGAATTTCCACGGTCCCCAAGCGTGCGCCCGGGAGCCGGCCCGCGAGGTCGATTGCCTCGTCGAGATCCCTAACGTCGACAATGAAGTAGCCACCGAGTTGTTCTCGCGTCTCCGCGAACGGTCCGTCAGTTACGAGCGATTTGCCGTCGCGCACGCGGACGCTCGTCGCCGTCGATACAGAGTGTAGCGGGGCGGCGGCGAGATACCGTCCGGTCGATCTGATTTGGTGGGCAAGCTGCGTGGATTCCTGATAACACCGCTCCTTCTCGGCCTCATCCGACGCCCGCTCATCACCGTACACCAACAGCATGTATTTCATCTTTTCGCCCCCTCTTCGTTGTCGGCGCCGACGCCGTATCTTAGCGTCGCAGCGGAAACAGTGTCCCCAGCTGGTGGTCACGCACGGTCAGCCCTCCCCAGACTAGCATGCCCACGTAGAACGGGAAAAGGGTCTCAGTGAAGAGTGGATGGCCGACGCGCAGCTGGGCGGCGAGTGCGCCTCCCAAATAGCCGGTCAGGACGACGGCGCCGAGAATCGAGGTGCGGGGGATCACATAAAGCACGACGCAAGCGAGCTCCACTACTCCGATACCGGGTGCGAGGCTTACAGGATACCCTAGTTGATCGAATGCTTCCACAACCGGCGTCGGCCTCAGCAGGTGGATGGTGCCATCGAAGAGGAGGAACAGCACGGCCAGCGCGCTGATGACTCCCCCGACCCTGATCCTCATCTTTGACGCCGAACCCGCTCGTGCATCTGATGGCATGGTCACGTCATCTCCCCTGGCTCTCTTCGAATTGCGCCCTCGGCTCCGGAGATTTCGCCGATGCATCGTGGGCGCCCGCACGGCACCCTGAGCATTCGATCCCCTGGCGAACCTCGATCATTGCGTGGTGCCGCCACCACAACGCCCGCTCAATCGACTCGCCTTTCGATTTTCCTTGATTCATCAAGAAGTTGCCAACGGCCGCAGGCGACGAACACTGCGAGGAGCCCCACCCCCAACGGGATCAGCGCAGGCCCCGCACCGGCAGTGGTCAACGTGTACACCGTCGCACCGACCATGACGATCGTCAGCCCGGCTCCCGCCAGCGGCGTCAGATCCGGCCGGATGTGCAGGATCCCGGGGAGGATTAGGCCGATCGCCCCAAGCACCTCGGCGACCCCGATAAACCGCACGAACGGACCCGGCAGCGCGATCTGGCCGGTCAGCGCCTGGAGCGGGAGGGCCAACTTCATGCCACCAGCGAACAGAAAGATCAGAGCGAGCAGCCCTTGGACGGTCCACAGTGCGCGGGTCAGCATCGACCTCCTCCGCGCGGGCGCCTGCCGGCAGCGGGCATCGAAGAACAGGTAAGGTTGAGCTTGCATCGTCATCCCTCCTCGCTGGTTTTGGGTTCGAGTTCGGGCTTCCGGAAGACCTCGACCTGAGGGTGAGTTCCGGTTGGCCCTGCCTTCGCTGCATAGTCGAACGGTCGGGGTTGAAATCGACACGACCGGCACACAAAATCTCGGGTGAGAGCCCCGCCACCTTCGATTTTTGATCTCTCCGTACGACTATTGCATGCGTCCAGCTTTTCCGTCACCATGGGAGGAGTAATGAAATACGTATGCTTGCTCTACAATGCGGAAGAAAAGTTGGGCACCATGGTCAAGGGCGACCGAGAGACCCTCGTGAGCGAGATCCTATCCTGTGTCGAGGAACTCAAGCAGCAGGGCCACTTTATAGCCTGCCAGGTCCTCCAAAGCGTTCGGTCGGCCACGAGCGTGCGGGTCAGGGGCGGCAGGGTGACCGCGACAGAGGGTCCCGTCATCGACGCCGACGAGCAGTTGGCCGGCTTCATTCTCATCGACGCTCGAGACCTGAACGAGGCGATCCAGGTGGCGTCAAGAATGCCAGTGGCGCGCTTGGGAAGCATCGAGGTGCGGCCGGTCAGGGAATCCGACCGGAACGAGCGGTGGGCCCTCCCCTGATGGGCGGCGACACAGCCGATCTGGCGCACCAGGCGATAGACGTCGTCTATCGGTCAGAATCGCGCCGCGTCCTGGCGACGCTGATCCGGTTGCTCGGCGACTTCGACCTCGCCGAGGAGGCACTTCACGATGCCTTTGTGGCGGCGACGGAACAATGGCCGCGGGACGGCGTACCCGCCAACCCGCGGGCATGGCTCGTGTCGACCGGGCGCTTCAAGGCCGTAGACGCGCTGCGCCGGCGAACTCGGTTCGATGCTTCCTTGCCGAAACTCGCCGAGCAACTGGACGCCGGCACCGGGGATGTTTCCGGATGGACCGGCGAGGATCTCGAAGACGACCGGTTGCGTCTTATCTTCACCTGCTGTCACCCTGCCTTGCCGCCAGAGGCGCGGATGGCGCTGACCCTGCGCGAGGTATGTGGACTTACGACCGAGGAGATTGGCCGTGCGTTCCTTACCGGCGCCGCCACGGTGGCCCAGCGCATTGTCCGCGCGAAGAGGAAGATCCGCGACGCGCGCATCCCCTATCGGATACCCTCACGAACGGATCTTCCCGGGCGGCTGGACAGCGTGCTCCGCGTCATCTATCTGGTGTTCACTGAGGGCTACGCCGCGTCATCGGGCGCCTCGCTGACGCGGCCCGACCTTTCGGGCGAAGCGATCCGCCTTGGACGGCTCCTCATGGAACTACTGCCGGAGCCGGAGGTGGTGGGACTTCTGGCGTTGATGGTGCTGCACGAATCGCGCCGGGAAGCGCGCACTTCACCGGAGGGCGAGTTGATTCTGCTGGACGCCCAGGACCGATCGCTCTGGAATCGGGATCAGATCGCGGAGGGGGTGGGACTCGTACAACGGGCGCTGGCGTCGCCCGGGTTCGGTCCCTACACACTCCAAGCGGCGATCGCGGCCGTGCATGCCGAGGCGGCCTCCACCGCAACAACGGACTGGGACCGAATCGTCGATCTGTACGATATCCTGGTAGGGGTAGATCCTTCCCCCGTGGTGGAACTGAACCGCGCCGTGGCGGTCGCGATGCGCGACGGCCCTTCGGCTGGGCTTGTGTTGATCGATGCCCTGCTGACGCGCGGTGATCTGGGCGACTACCATCTCGCGCACGCGGCACGGGCGGATTTGTGCCGGCGACTTGGGAGAACGGCGGAGGCCCGCGCCGCCTATGAACGCGCCCTCGGCTTCGCGCGGCAGGATCCGGAACGGCGGTTTCTCGAGCGGCGGCTTCTCGAGCTTCGGCACTGACTCGAAGGGCACCATCGTCGTCTTGTTCCGCCTTCGCCGGGCGCAGGACGAGTCCAGGCGGGTGACAGCGGGACTCGAAGTCGTGCCGCTCGTGTCGGCGGGAGATCCTCAGCGGGCCGAAGCCCTTCCGAGGATCCGGTGTGCGCCGCCGACCTACGCTGACGCCGAGTCGACAGAAGGGGCCCCCGGTAACGCCGCAGGCGCCTGCGGGGTGCGGTCCGCAGCCGGAGGACCCCTGTCCGTTTCGCCGAAGAGCTTGCGGGACCCCCGTAACCCACCGGAGCGGCCATGGCGTGACCGGGATTGGTGCTCGATCAGGTCGTTGGGGGGTGTTCGGTAGGGGTAGCGATTGCCCCGACGTCTTCCATACGGTCGACCGGGCTGTTGCGACGTTGAGGGCGTGACCGTCACCGCACCATTCTCTGGCGGGGGGATAAGTTGGGAAAGGATGCCCCACGGCAGAGACACCCTTTTCGCGGGGCCTGTCGATCTTGAGCCATCGTGTTCGACTATGTAGCGAAGGTGCCGTTCAATCCACGCTGTGCCCCCTTGAGGGGCAGGAAAGGGGTTCGGCTCGTGTATATCTCGGTGGTGACGCTATTCGTTAACGATGTCGATCGGGCGATTGATTTCTACACGAAGAAGCTCAATTGGGAAAAAACCATGGATGCCCCGATGGGCGATGGCACACATCAGCCAGGAGTTCGGCCAAGTGTATTGGGACATTCGGGTTGACCGCCGGCAACGCCCTGCGCTCTCCCCGGCCGTCCGGGACGTTGGGAGATCGAAGGACGTACCGACGGACTTCATCCGCCGGTCGCGATACTCTACCCGGGGAGAGGATGACTCGATGGCCGAGTGGAAAGTGCCCAGGGCAAGAAGATCGTCCCGCGCTGTCGATCCCGCACCTCGCCGAACGACGAAAGGGTAGGCGATGTACGAACCCTGTGTGCGCGCGCAACGCCGGCATCGGCGCTGGCTGGGGCACCCCGGCGGGGTAGGGAGAGCACCAGCGGATGTCGCGAAGGTGCCGCCGAAGTCATCGTGGACTACGGAAAGGAGTGACGCATGAGCAGGGTACGGGTACTGGTTGGCACGCGCAAAGGCGCTTTCGTTCTCACGTCCGATGGGAACCGCAAGACATGGGACATTACGGGCCCCCACTTTGCGGGCTGGGAGATCTATCACCTCAAGGGGTCTCCCGTCGACCCGAATCGGATCTATGCGTCGCAGTCCAGCGGCTGGTTCGGACAGTTGATTCAGCGCTCCAATGACGGTGGCAAAACGTGGGAGCCGGTGGGAAACCAGTTCGCGTACGACGGCATTCCCGGCACGCACCAATGGTACGATGGCACGCCGCATCCTTGGAAGTTCGCGCGAGTCTGGCATCTCGAGCCATCGCTGACCGATCCGGACACCATTTACGCCGGGGTTGAAGACGCCGCGCTGTTCCGCTCGACCGACGGCGGGCAAACGTGGCAGGAACTCTCCGGATTGCGCGGTCACGGCTCAGGGGCCTCCTGGGCACCAGGCGCCGGCGGGATGTGCCTGCACACGATTGTTCTGGATCCGACCAATCCCAGCCGAATGTTCATCGCCATCTCAGCGGCGGGGGCGTTCCGGACCGACGACGCGGGCAAGACGTGGCGGCCGGTGAACCGCGGCTTGCAATCCGTCGGCATCCCCGATCCAAAGGCTGAGGTCGGCCATTGTGTTCATCGCATCGCCATGCACCGGTCGCGCCCCGGCGTGCTGTTCATGCAGAAGCACTGGGACGTCATGCGCAGCGACGACGCCGCCGAGTCGTGGCAAGAGGTCAGCGGGAACCTGCCAACCGACTTCGGCTTTCCGATCGACGTGCACGCGCACGAGCCGAACACCATCTACGTGGTTCCGATCAAAAGCGACTCTGAGCATTTCCCCCCCGACGGGAAACTGCGTGTATACCGCAGCCGAACGGGCGGAAACGAGTGGGAGGCCCTGACGAAAGGTCTGCCGCAGCGCGACTGCTATGTCAACGTGCTGCGTGAGGCCATGTCTATTGACTCACTCGATTCGTGTGGGGTGTACTTCGGCACCAGCGGTGGGCAGGTGTACGCATCGGCCGACGCGGGGGACAGCTGGGCGCCAATCGTCCGAGATCTTCCGGCCGTGCTGTCCGTGGAAGTCCAAACGGTGCCATGATCCGAGTCGTGCTTCCCGCACATCTGCGGAAGCTCGCGAAAGTCGACGGGGAAGTGGCGCTCCACATCGAAGGTCAGGTGACCCAGCGCTCGGTGCTCGATGCGCTCGAGGCTCGCTATCCGATGTTGCGCGGGACGATCCGCGACCACGTCACGCACGAGCGCCGAGCGTTCCTGAGGTTCTTTGCCTGCGCACGGGATCTGTCGCATGAACTTCCTGACGCCCCGCTGCCCGATGCGGTGGCGATGGGGGTCGAGCCTTTTCTGGTCGTCGGAGCCATGGCAGGGGGCTAGAGATCGGCAGAACGATGGGTGCCACGCGGCTGCGTGTTGACCCGCCGACCCGCTTGTTTGTGAAAAAGTGCTCTCGGTCCGCCCGGCGTCCAATGGCGGGGGCGGTCACCGCGCCCGCCCCTCCACGGCACGGGACTGCCTGATCGTCTCCCAGTACCGCTCCCAGGCCCCGCCGACTTCCTCTTCGCTGAGGCCGGTGTCGTAAGCGGGCGAGACGAGCGGTGCGGCGCGTTCGACGGTCATCACGACAACCGACCTGATCCGCTTGCCCAGATCGTGTACTGTACCGCGACGGGTGTCTCCCGATTGGTACCCGCTGATGATCTGATCGAACACCGGTCCGTCGGTGAGCACCTGCGCCGTGCCCTTGAATCGGTATCCTTTGCGTATCACCGGGTCCACGACATTGATTTCCATGGCCGGGTTGGTCCTGAGATTGGCCAGCGTGCCCGGGGATCGGATCTCCGCGAAGACGAGATGGTTATCATCCCAAACCGCGGTCGTGCCCTTCGGTGAGAGGTTGGGGGTGCCGTCCGGGCAGACGGTGGCGACGAACCCCAACCGCTGCTCGCGGACGACCCGCTTCATGTCCTCGGTGAGGATTCCCATGGGCCCACCTCCTCGGTGCTGGTGTCCGTTCCTCATGATACTCCGATCACCTGTGGGAGCGCGAGGGCGGGGTGCGATAATAGGGGGAGACGACTTGGCCCATCGGCTGCGTGCGGCCGGGGGTCAGTGTGGAGGGGACAATGACCAAACTGTACATCGCTACCGGCGACGCGCTCGTCGTGGTGGCTCACCGAGGAGGGAAGTGGGAGGCGGAGCTTCAGATGGTGCGGTTGCCCACGCAGTGCGTCGCCGCGGACCCAGTGCGCGGGGAGAGAGTGTACTGCGGGACGTTCGGCCGGGGGTTGTGGGCGAGCTCCGATGGCGGAGGCTCCTGGCGGCCCGTCGGAGACGGGATCGCCCACGCGGAAGTCATGGCGGTCGCGGTCAGCTCCCTCGAACGTGCCGGGGGGGACGGCGTGGTCTGGGCGGGAACCGAGCCGAGCGCTCTGTTCCGGTCAGAAGATGGGGGGCGGGTGTGGCGGGAGCGCCCCAGCCTCCGGGCGTTGCCATCGGCGGCCACCTGGAGCTTTCCCCCGCGTCCATGGACGCACCACGTCCGCTGGATCTCCCCCGACCCGACGGTCGCGGGTCGGGTGTTTGTTGCGATCGAACTCGGGGGGGTGATGCGCAGCGTGGATAGCGGACTGACCTGGGAAGACCGGAAACCCGGTGCGCAACCCGACGCGCATACCCTCGCGACCCACCCCCGTGCCCCGGGGTTGATCTGTGAAGCCGCAGGCGGGGGGTACGCCGTGAGCCGGACGGGAGGAGCCGCGTGGGTCCCGGATGACGACGGGCTCGGATGCGGCTACCTCTGGGGGCTCGCCGTGGATTCCGGGAACCCGGATACGGCGGTGGTTTCCGCGGCGCCCGGCCCGCGCCAAGCCCACCACCCCGAACACGCTTACTCGACCGTCTATCGGAAGTCCGCCGGAGGGGCCTGGCAGGAGGTCTGCTTGGGGCTCCCCGAGCGGCGCGGCCGGCGGGTGGTGACCCTGGCCGCCCATGCCGCCGAGCCGGGGGTCTTCTATGCGGCGGTGCAGGAGGGCGCGCTCTACCGCTCGGAGGACGCGGGGGCGTCCTGGGGACGCCTCGACGTCACGTGGCCCGGCGATTATCGGTTCCACCAGGTACATGGCCTTGCCGTCGTGGCCGCGTGAGCTCGCCGGGCTCGCGGAAGCGACGGAGGGCGAAGAGTTCGATCGGCTGTGCCGTTGTGCCCAGAAGGGCGAGATCGGCCAGCACCTCTCCAACGACGCTGGCGAATTTAAATCCGTGTCCCGAGAACCCACAGGCGACGATGACGTTGTCGTGGGCCGGATGACGGTCGAGGATGAAGTGTAGGTCCGGCGTATTGGTGTACATGCAGGTGGCGGTCGCGAGCAGCGCGCCCGGGGCGTCCGGCATCACCTTCGCCACGTGCTCCCGCATCCGCGCTTTTTCGTCTTCGCCGACCTGGCGGCGGATCGTCTGCGGCGTCGTGACCTCGGCGAAGACGTGGTGAAACGCGACCTTGAGCCCCTGGCCATCGAGGTAGGGAAAGCCATAGGCGTAGTTCCCGTGGTCTTCCCACAGGTAGATCGGCAAACGCTTGAACTCCTCGACGTGCGCGCGGGGTTCAAACCAATATAGGACCGCGCGCGCTACCTCCAGCGGCACACCGAGATCTTTGATCGTTTGATCGGTCCAGGGCCCCGCGGTCATGACCAGGCGCCCGGCCTGGTACGTCCCCTGTGTGGTGCGAACGCTGACCCCGGTTGGACCGGCGCTCCAGGATAAGACGGTCTCGTCGAAATGCAGATCGGCCCCGCGGCGCTTGGCCAGGTCGACGTGCGTACGCACGACCTGCTCCGGGTTGAGGATCCCCGCCTCGTACTCGAGCAGCGCGACCTGGCCGGCCTCCGGCCGAAGCACCGGGTACCGAGCCCGGATCTCCTCGGCGGTTAGCATGGCGTGGGGAATGTTGTGCATTCGGGCGCTTCGGGCCGCGCCGACCACTCCCTCGGCGTCGGGCGCTCCGAGGTGAAGCGCCCCCGTCTTGGTGAGGAGGGTCGTCCCCGCCTCGCGCTCCAGCGCGTGCCAGAGGTCGTACGCACGGAACAGGAGCGGCACGTAGTCCGGGCTTTCGTAGTAAGCTTGGCGAATCACCCGGGTGCGCCCGTGTGATGAGCCACGATCATGGGCGATCCCGAACTGCTCGATGCCCAACACGCGAGCCCCGCGCCCGGCCAAGTGATACGCGGCGGCGCTCCCCATTCCGCCGACACCCATCACGATAACGTCGTAGACCGCCATGCTGCTCCTTTCGACCGACCCGCCCAGAGGATTCGCGGTCAGTCAGCGAACGGCCCGCAAAGTGGAAGACCCAGGCCGCCGTCTGGTATACTGCAGTGTGGGTGCGGCCCCATCGTCTAGAGGCCTAGGACGCGGCCCTCTCAAGGCCGAAACGGGGATTCGAATTCCCCTGGGGCCACCACTTGAGATTCTGCCATATTTTATGCGGTTTTCCAAGTATAGGTCCAAGACATCCCTCCTCAGTACCGGTGCTTCGGACCAGAGAGACGGTCACGGCCCGCCTGTCGGATCCGGACCCCGGTCACCTCTAATTTCTTGATCTTGGTCCTTCTTATTGGACCCACAGAGAGGGGTTTTTCACCTCTATCCAGTATTCGGAGACTCACTCAACCCCACGGGCATTCCCGTCATCGCCCGCGCGCAAGCAGTTCTGCAGTCTGATTGCATCCGGGGAGGGACTTCACGGTGCATCCTACTACGGGGAGCGCATAGTGTCCGTGAAGGTTGGGTTGATCGGCGCCGGGGGAATGGGGCGCCGGCACCTTGAGGTGCTCTCGCGCGATCCGCGGGTGGAGATTGTCGCGATCGCAGATGAGGATGAGTCGGCCGCGCGCTCGGCGGCGCGGGCCTTCGGTGGCCAACCCTGCCGGACCGCGACCGATTTGGCCGAACTGGGGGCCGACGCCGCCTACGTGACCCTCCCGAACAAATATCATGGTGCGGTGGTTCTGGAAGCGATCGATAGGGGATTGCACGTGTTCTGTGAGAAACCGATGGCCACGACCCTGGGCGAGGCGCGGCAGATTGCGGCTCGGGTGCGCGGCTCCGGGCGCATTTACCAGATGGGGTTCAACCGCCGCTTCGCACCAGCCTACCGCTACCTCAAGGAGCAGATCGACTTTGGGTTCGTCCCGTTCTCGGCGAACGTGAAGATCACCGATGGGGACATGCTCACCCCGTCCTGGTACATTGACACAGCGCTCACCGGTGGATTTTTATTCGACTGCGCCGTGCACATGATCGATCTCGTCGGCTGGCTCATCGGCCCGGTGCGTTCGGTGGCCGCGCTCGGCCGGCAAAGTTGCTATCCCGACTACGACGACATCGCGATGCTGCTGCGTTGCGAGGGCGACCGGCCAGTCGCACTGACCACCTGCGGGCACGCGTCGTGGGCCAGGCCGACGGAACGCATCGAGCTCTACGGGGACCACGCGCTTCTCGAATCCGAGGACCGGGACCGGGCGCGGCACGCGACGCGCGAAGCCCCCGAGGCGGAGTGGCGCGTTTTTACGTCGCCGGACGAGGTGACGGCACTCGGGTACGTCTCCGAGGATCGGGCTTTCATCGACGCCTGCCTGGGCGAGGGACCGCCCCCGGTCACCGTTGACGACGCGCTTCATAGCATCGCCGTCGTCTCCGCCGCGTACACCAGTTTGGGTGCGGGCGGCCGGCCGGAGCCGATCGCGGACCAATGAGTTTACATGGTAGGTCGACCGGAAGCTCCGAAGCGGGGTGTGCCGGAACAGCAGTCCATTAGGAGAGAACGATCTAGGCGTGAGAGAGCAGAGGAGGGGGGACGATGAGGAAATTGGTTGGGCTTGTAGCAGTGGTGGTGATTGGGCTTCTGGGTTCGGTGAACCCCTCAGCCTGGGCGGTCAACCCCGTAGGGGGTGGAAACTTCAACGTGCAGAGTCACGTCGACCTACGGACGCTGACCCGCGCCAACTTCAATCAGGTCCTCGCGCCGGTTGCCAAGGGACAGAGCGTCGTCTTCTATGACTTCGCCGACACGCTGTGCGAACTGCTGGCAAAAGAGGTGGGCGACTGGAGCCGCTCGAGCGGGGTCGGAGTCAAGCACGTCTGTGTGGACGGCGACGCGGCGACTCAGCAGTTGATCGCCGAACACCAGGCCGGCAAGCCACCTTCTGCCGATTTGTTCTTTTTGCCAAACAACAACGTCCGGCTTATGACCGGTGCTGGCCTGGTCGCCAACATCGCCCTCGTCGACCTGCTCCCAAATGCGCGCGACGTCGATTCGTCTGTCGCCCGCGAGTCGCGCGGCTACCTGCACGGCGGCACGGCGCTGCCCTTCCACCGGAATCAAACGGTCGTCGCCTACAACAGCCAGTTCGTATCCAAACCACCCGACACATTTGGCGCGCTGTACGATTTTGCCAAGAGCAACCCCGGGAAGGTTGCGATCACGACCCCCAATCGGGGTGGCAGCGGTTCGGGCTTCCTCGAATCCGCGCTGCTGGCGTTCGCGCCCCAGTGCAAGAAGGATCTATACTCCTACGACCTCAGCGACGCCCAGGCGCAGGCGATTGCCGTGAAGTGCATGGCGCCCGTCCTCGACTACTTCAAGAAGCTCAAGCCTTACGTCACGTTTACCAACGGCAATGAGGCGTCCGTGCAGGCTCTCGCCAACAACAGCGCGTACATCGCGACCGTGTGGGAGGACGATCTCTACACGCTAGCGTCGAAGGGGCTTGTTCCGCCATCCGTGCACCCGAATCTGCTCGCGAGCGGCGAGGTCGGTGACGGGGACGCGATGGTCGTCGTTGCGGGGACACAGAAGCTTGAGGCCGCGTTGCTGCTGGCCGATTTCCTAATGAGCGACAAGGTCCAGATCGACAAGCTCGAGCAGACTGGCAGCCGGACGGCGCGCGTTGCCCTCAAGACGCGCGGACAGATCCCGGCCAATATGGCGTCATTTCTCCTCCCGGACACGATGTACCACGAGCGGACGCGGACGAGGATTAACGGTGTCGTCTCCGACGCTGCCGTGAAGATCTTCATCCAACAGATCCTCCAGTAAGATGGCCCAGGTGGAGCTGCGCGGCGTGACCAAGGCCTATGGGGCCGCGGCCGCCGTGCAGGACGTGCACCTTGAGGCCCAGGATGGCGAGTTCCTGACGATCCTGGGGCCATCGGGGTGCGGCAAGACGACGACGCTCCGCATCATCGCTGGGCTGCTGGATCCCGACGCCGGGGAGGTGCTGATCGATGGCCGGCCGGTTCACCACCTCCCCGCGCACCGCCGGGAGACCGCGATGGTGTTTCAGTCCTACGCGCTGTTCCCGCACATGACTGTTGCCGAGAACGTCGCCTTCGGCCTCCGGATGCGGCGGGTGCCGGCAGAGGAGCAACGGCTGCGGGTCGACGAAGCGCTTCGGATGGTCGAGCTGAGCGGCCTTGGGGACCGGTATCCACGAGCTTTGTCGGGGGGGCAGCAGCAGCGCGTTGCCGTCGCGCGGGCGGTCGTGACGCGCCCCAAGGTGCTGTTGTTTGACGAGCCGCTCAGCAATCTGGACGCGAAACTGCGGGAACGCCTCCGCTTGGAACTTCGGACGCTTCAGCAGCGGCTCCGGGTAACAACGATCTATGTGACCCACGACCAAGCAGAGGCCCTCGTGCTTTCCGACCGAATCGTTGTGATGAACCGCGGACGGGTGGTCGAAGTGGGGGCGCCGCAGGAGGTCTACCGGCGGCCGCGGGCACGGATCACCGCGGAGTTCCTCGGTGTCGCCAACTTAATCGAGGCGACCGTGGCCGGAACCGAAGGCAACCGGTATATTGCCCAGACGGCGGTGGGTCGGTTGGAGGTGGTATGTACGGACCGGCTAGCGCGCGGCGATGCAGTCACGCTGTCGTTCCGGCCCGAGGACATCCGCGTCGGCCCGGGCCAGGTCAACTGCCTCTCCGGTGCGGTTCAGCAGGCCGCTTACCTCGGCTCGATCACCGACTATGTCATTCGCGTAAGTGACGTCCTGCTCCGCGTGCAAGAGCCAGGCGCGCCGGCCCATCGGGTCGGTGAGACCGTGAGCCTCGTGCTCCCGGAGGGCCCCGCGGTCATCCGGGAGCGGTAGACGTGATCCAGGCGCCCTCCGCAGTGCTCTCCCCCCTCGATCGGTCGCGCCGGGCGGCGCGGCGCCGGCGGGAGCAGTGGGTCAACCTGCTCCTGCTCCTTCCCGGCGTGGGATTTCTGGCGCTCTTTCTCGTGGTGCCGCTTGCCCAGGTTTTCCTGCGGAGCGTTGGCCTAGCGGCCGTCGGCCAGGCCGCCCGCTTCACCTGGGACTATTACCGCCAGTTCTGGACCGAGGCCCAGTACCGCGACGGCTTTTTCTTCAGCCTCTGGCTCGGCGTGGCATCGACCGTGATCAGCCTCGCAGCGGCGCTCGTGTTCAGCGCGCTGATGCAGGTGCGGTTCCCCGGGCGGCTCCTCGTGAGCGTGCTGTACAAGGTCCCACTTGTCGTTCCGAGCTTGGTCGCGGCGTTCCTGATCCTGAGCCTGATCGCCCCTGGCGGCATCCTCGCCCGCCTCGTCTTCCACTGGGGGTGGAACTGGCCGAAGTTCGTCTACGACCGGTGGGGTTGGGGGGTGATCCTCGTTCTCGTGTGGCACAATGTGCCATTCATGATGGTCATCATCTCGGCCGTCATGGCCGGGATCCCGCGGGACATCCTGGACGCCGCCAGCAACCTGGGCGCGTCGCCTTGGGCGGTGTTCCGTCACGTCACCGTTCCCCTGTCGCTGTCGGGGATCTCGGCCGCCGCGCTCCTGGTGTTCATCCAGGTATTCGGGGCGTTCGCGGTGCCGTCGCTCCTGGAGTCGGCGTACCCGCTCGCGCTACCGGTGATCATGCAGACAGAGATGATGGACCGCGCCAACTGGGCGCTCGCCTCCGCGCTCGGCTCGGTGCTCACGCTTGCCTCCGCGGTCATTTTGTTCCTGTATTATCGGCTGGTGCAGGGTCGCGGTGGGATCGTCCGATGACCCGGACGAGGGCTTTTCCCTCTCGGGCCTTCCCGTGGTTGTTGACCGGGCTGTTCTTCGGCTTGGCGCTGATCGGCCTGATCGTCCCGCTGATCGTCGGGGCCCTCTGGTCGCTCGTGAACCCACGCGCGGGATGGTTCCCGCCGAACCTGGTGCCACCCAGCCTCTCGCTCGCGAACTGGCGGGCGATGTTCTCCGTGCCGGAGATCGGGGACGCCGCCGTCGCGAGCTTCACGATCGCCCCGATCGTCACCGTTCTCTGTGCGGTGCTGGCCCTGCCGACCGGCTATGCGCTCGGCCGCCGGCCGGTTCCGTTCCGGCGGGCGATCGAGTTCCTGGTCCTCGCCCCGATTATCATGCCGGGGATCGTCATCGCGACCGGCTTGGGCTCGATGTTTATCCGTGTCGGCCTGGAGCACACCATGCTGGGGGTGATTCTGGTCCAGACCGTTGTCGTGCTGCCGTTCATGATCCGGATCGTGACGGCGACGTTCGAGGCCGTGCCTCAGGACCTGATCGATGCGGCGACGAACTTGGGCGCCGGGTCGTTCAGCGTAGCGTGGCGCGTGTTGATCCCCCTCGTGGTGCCCGGCCTCTTTGCCGGCGGCGTGTTCACGTTCATTGGGAGCATGGAGGAGTTCGTCCTGACCTTCATCGTCGGGAGCCCCTACATCCGCACACTTCCGGTGCTGCTGTTCGCTTACCTGGGCGGTCGGTCACAAATCTTCACCTATGCCGCGGTCGTCACGTTTGTGCTCCTCATTCCCACAATCCTCCTTTTGTTTCTCGCCGAGCGGGCGCTGAAGCAGGAATATCTGGCCGCCGGACTCGGAAAAATGTGAGGTGAGTGATGCCGCTTGAGCTCCTGCGCAGCGCCCGGGGTTCGCCGCACGTGTCGGGTCACCGCGGCGCCTCCGCCAAGGCTCCCGAGAACACCCTGGCCGCACTCGACGCTGCGTGGCGCGCGGGGGCGACCCTCGCGGAAATTGACGTTCAGTTGACCCGGGACGGCCATGTCGTGCTCTTGCACGACCGTACCGTGAACCGGACGACGACGGGTCACGGCTACGTGAAGGACCTAGCCCTGCGGGAACTTCAGGCCCTCGACGCCGGGAGTTGGTTCGGGCCGGAGTTCCGCGGCGAGCGCGTCCCGACGTTGCGCGAGACCCTCGAATGGACGAGGGGAAAGCTTGCACTGCTCGTGGAGCTCAAGAACTTCCCGTTCCGGGAATTGCCGCTTGTCGAGCGGACGATCGACCTCATCGATGAGCTGCAGGCGGCAGAGGACGTCGTCCTCGGTGGGTTCGATCACCCGGTGCTCCGCGACATCAATCAGCGGCGCTCGAAGTGGCCGCTTGAGATGATGTACAACGGCCGTTTGGCGGATCCGGTGGCGGCGGCCCACGCGGCGGGGGCATCGCTCGTGTCGCTCGAGCCCGAATTCGTACTGCCCGAGGATATACGTCTGCTGCACGAGGGGGGAGTCGCGGTCCTGACCACGCTCGAGCGTCCCGGGGATGCCTCGATGCTCCTGTCGTGGGGGATCGATGCCCTCGAGTCCGCGGACCCTGCCATGGTGGTCGCGGCGATCCGCCAATCGGGGGTGACCTCCTGACGCCGGGTCGGCGGGCGCGCCCGAACCACTTCCTCGACGTGGCGATCGCGGCCGCTCGGGCAGGAGGCGTGACTCTCCGCGAACGCTACGGCCGTCCGGGCCGCATCACGATGAAACCGGGAGGGATGGGCCCGGTCTCCGAAGCCGACCTGGCGAGCGAGGCGGCAATTCTGGCCCTTCTTCGAGAGACCGGGGTGCCCGTTCTGTCCGAAGAAGCCGGGGGCCCCGAGACGGGGCGACGATGGATTGTGGATCCGCTCGACGGCACGAGCAACTTCATCCGCCACCTGCCGTGGTTCGGCGTGGGCGTGGCGCTGGCAACGGACGATACCGTGGAGCTGGGTGTCGTGTTCGTGCCGATCACGGGCGAACTGTTCTCGGCAGCGCGCGGGGGCGGGGCGACGCTCAACGGGGAGCCGGTTCGGGTCTCCGAGACGGCGTCGCTGGCGGCAACTTGCATCGTGACCTCAATCGATCACGGCGTGTGTGCCGTGCCAACCCGCATCCGGCGTTTCGCTAGGGTCGCCGCCCAGGTCGCCGAAATGCGGAGCCCGAATGCGGCGCTGTTGGATCTTGCCTACGTCGCCGCCGGCCGGACGGACGGATTTTGGGAGGACGGTCTCAGTCCCTGGGATTTCGCGGCCGGCAGCCTCCTCGTGCAGGAAGCCGGCGGTGCGGTCTCCGGTTTGGACGGCGCACCGCTCAGGTTGGACCCCCAGGGGGTCGTGGCCACGAACGGCCGATTCCACGACGTGCTGGTCGCGGCGCTCAAGGGGGGACACGCCGGCACCGAGGGCGGGCCCGATGGCACTTGAATTCCCCTCTCGGTCCGTCTTTGAGCCGCCCAGTTACCCCAACGTGTGGTTCTACATGCATGAGGCGCTTGCCCCCTCGCAGGCGGGCGCTGTGTCGTTCGTGACCGGCTGGCTACACGAGCAGTGCGGCATTACAAACGACTTCGGCCACTACAAACCTCCTGAAGCATCGGATTCCCAAGCCCGTCTCCACAGCGTTCAGCCTTGGCGGGACGCGGCGGACCCGGCGCACAATCACGCGCACGACCTGCACATCCGCTACTATTACATCGCGCTCCGACAGACTGGCCAGGAGCGTGCGAGGTTTCCGGGTCGCCCAGACGGCGGGCGTCAGTACTTCCGGTTTGCCGGCAGTGTCCACTATGAAGTAGAAGACGAGCACCCGCTCCACCCTGACATGGATGAGTGTCCGTACTGCGGTCGGACGGGGATGTACGCGGATGCGGCCGACCTGTTTGCCGGGGTGCACGAGCCGCTGGGGTTGGAGTTGCTGCTGTACGGCACGATCCGGGGGGAGCGGATCGTGCGGGCCGACGGTCGCCCCGCGGTCGGCCTGGCCGCGCTTGATGAAAGTCACTCGGTCGAAATACATCGCCTGCGCCCGGTCCGGCCCGATATGAACATCGTCGACCTGGGAGTGGTGGTAATCGACCCGAAGCCGGTCACCCCGCAAGCATACCACGCATGATCCTTGGGGCCTGCGTGTGGGTCTACGGGGATGTCCCGCTCGCGGACGCATTGGCGCGGATCGCCGACGCCGGCTGCGACGGCGTCGAACTCCCCGGCGAGCCGGACCGGATGCGAGCATCAGAGGTACGACGCCTTCTGGCACGCCACCGTCTCACACCGGTGGCCTTGACGGCTTCGTGCAAAGTCCCCGAAACGCGCCGCGACCTAGGACATCCCGACCCCGCCGTGCGGTCGGCGGCGGTCGCCTACGTGGTGGAGTGTCTGCGGTTCGCCGCCGACGCCGGTGTCCCCCTGGTGCAAATGCTGCCGTCCGGAGAATCCCGCCTTGCGCCGATAGCGGACCGCGCGGACGAGTGGCGGTGGTCGGTGGAGGCCATGCGGCTGGCGGCCCGAGAAGCGGAGCGTCTGGGCGTGCGCGTCGCTGTGGAGCCGCTCAACCGGTACGAGGCGTACCTCGTGACGACGGTAGACGAGGGCCTAGCTTACCTCGACGCCGTTGCCTCTCCGTGGGTTGGCCTGACGCTCGATCTGTTCCACGCCAACATCGAGGAGCGCACGATCCCCGGCGCTATCGGGACCGCCGGGGCCCGACTCTTCCACGTGCACGTTGCCGATACGACGCGGGAGGGGTTGGGCCGCGGGCACCTCGATCTTGAGACGTGCATCGCTGGGCTGCACACTATCGGGTACGAGGGAGCCCTGGTGCTGGAGGTCGTGCCGCGCGGGCTACCCTTCACACAATCATCCGAGGATCGTCGTGGAGCGGCAACCCTTGACCGGGACCTTCGCGACTCAGTGACGCGGTTGCGAACCGCCCTGTCCCAGAAGCCGAGGGACGACGGATGTGTCGGGCGGAGTGTCTGAGAACGGGCCCCGCGAAGCGCAGGGCTGCCGTGGCGGAAGGGGGGTGGTCGAGATCCAACCGATCGTTCACCGCGGACATCGAGTGCGACGGTACAGGAGGCCGCGTCGAGCGGCCGACCCGCATGCGGAGGTGGTACATCGTGGATGTTCGGTCTATTGAGGGGGTCCCGGCCTCGCCGGAACACCGGGGAACTGTTCCAGTGTGGTGGCTTTTCAAGCCGAGGGAGTTAAAGGCGGCGACCGCCGGGGGGTACCTGGAACTCGTCAGCGAGTTTGAGGTCAAAGGGGGAGGCTCAGTGCACCCCCACCACCATCGCACGCACGAATTCTACTACGTCGTGAGCGGACGTGGGCGAATGACCGTCGCGGGTGAAACGCGGGAGATCGTTCAGGGCGATCTCGTGCACATTCCGCCCGACGTGGTCCACAGCCTAGCACCGATTAGCCCGCACGCGGCGATTAGATGTTTCTGCTTTGCCGTCGGCCTGCGCGATACCCCAGAGGTGAACTACTCGGCAGAGTAAGCCTCGAGGCTCGTGCGCGTACTGGCTCCGGCAGGTTGGGGATCTGCCACCTGCTATGATTGGACTGCCCATCGCCGGTAGCGGTGCAGAGATCGCGTCCCGGGGCACGCGACGGACCTGATTGACGGAGGGTGACGCATGAAACGTCGAACCTACGACCTCAGCATGCCCTTTACGCGGGATATGCCGACGTTCTTCTTTTGGAAGAACTGGCACCACCCACCACTCTTTGCGACCTTCTCGGACCTGGAGGAAACCAGTCTGGGCCCTGGGACTGGAGAAGGCTTCGTCACGCTGGTTTCCTTTCTCACTCATACCGGCACCCACATGGACTCCCCCCGGCACTTTCGCAGGGATCGCTGGTACCTTCACGAGATTCCTGTGGATCGGTTTCTGGGAGAAGGGGAGGTCTTGAACATCCCGAAAGGCCCGAACGCGGACGTCACCGTGGACGACCTCGAGCACGCGGGGCGGGATATCCGTCCGGACGATATCGTTGCGATCGATACTGGGTGGCACCGGACGTATCGGACGCCCGGACAGGATCCGGAGGGAGCACGCTACTACTTTACGCAGCATCCCGGGTTGTGTGGGGAATCCGCAGAATGGTTGGTCAACCGAGGCGTGCTGACGGTGCTCATCGATACCCCGGCGATTGACTCCGCCCCACACACCGTGTTCGGTGACAACACCTGGCAGACACACACCGTGTTGTTTGATCACAATATTCCGGTCGTCGAACACCTGGGAGGGGAAATCGACGAGGTCGCCGGCCGTCGCTGCCTGATTAGCTGCGCACCCGTCAAATATGTGAACGGTGACGCCTTTCCGCTCCGAGTCCTGGCGTCGCCGCTGGGGTAGCCTCCGCCTCGGCTTGGAGAGGTTTTTGCCAAAGGGCACACCCGGGCACAGTGTCGGGAGGCGTCGGTTCGAGGGAGGTCGTCCCGCCAGTAGAATCTACGCCGCTTTCACCTCTGAGGTACAGAACGGGCACCGCACCGCCTTGAGTGGGATGTCCGAGGTGCAGTACGGGCAGGGCTTCGTGGTCGCGGTGACTGGCTTAGGGCGCTGCATTTTGTTGACCTGCCGGATCAGCAGGAAGAGGACGAACGCCACGATGACGAAATCGATGATCGTGTTGATGAAGATCCCGTAGTTAATCGTCGGCGCCCCCGCCGCTTTGGCCGCCGCGACCGATGGGTACGGCCCTCCCTTCAGGGTGATGAACAGGCTCGAGAAATCGATCCCGCCGAGGGCGAGACCGATCGGCGGCATGATGATGTCGCTTACGAGCGACGTGATGATCCGGCCGAACGACGCGCCCAGGATTATTCCGACGGCGAAGTCCAGCAGATTGCCCCGCATCGCGAACTCCCTAAACTCACGCACCATGGTCGACCCCCCGATCACCGATTTTGATCATGCAGGAGCGCCGATGCACCGGACGGCCGGGTAGGGTGGGTGGGCCACCGGCTGTCGTCGACCGCGGTCACGAAATCGAGGAGCGCGCGGTTGAAGGCGTCCGGCTCTTCCAGGTTCATCGTGTGGCCGGTCGTGGGGCAGACGAACAACCCGGCGGTCGAGATCTGTTGCTTCATCAACAACCCTGGGGCCAGACACGGATCGTCCTCGTCGCCGTTGACGATCAGTGTGGGGACCTTGAGCGTCGCGAGGGAACCCTTGAGGTCGTAGACCGAGGCGCGGCCCCCTTGCACGCCGCGCATCGTGTTGGCGCTCCCGCGCGCCGAGTGTTTGGCGAGGGCGTCGGCGAATTCCTGCCAGCCGCGCGGATCCTTCCGCATGAACTGGACCCGGAAAGGCCCCCGGGCGTAGGCGGCGGCGACGGCCGCCATCCCTTCGTGCTCGATCCTGCGGGCCAACTCCTCGGCATCCCGGCGAAACTGGACCTGGTCATCGGACCCGTAGCCGCACCCCGCGACGACGAGTGACCGGGCGAGCGTCGGATACCGAAGCCCAAGGTGCAGGGTGGCGTAGCCGCCCATGGAGAGGCCGACGACGTGCGCCGGCGCGAGCTGGAGGTGCATGATCAGGCCGCGCAGGTCCTCGACCGCGTGATCCTGGGAGTAGGCCGCCGCGTCCTCGGGCACGTCGGAGGGAGGGTAGCCCCGGGCATTGTAGGTGACCACCCTGTATCTGCGGGCGAAGAACTTGACCTGAGGATCCCAGCTGCGTTGGTCCCCGGCAAACTCGTGCGCGAAGACGATGGGCACGCCCGTACCGTAGACTTCATAGTGCAGGCGTATCCCATTGATCAGCGCTGCTGGCATCTGAGGGCCTCCCGGCTTCCGCTGGACCGCTGCACGTGGGGGATTGGCCTCGGCGCGACGAAGCCCCTGCCTGTACCGCCCGCGGAAGCGCAAGTTCCCCGGGTGTGCGTGGACCTGTGATTCTGCATTGAGTATGCGAGGGGATCCCGGTCGGCTGCCCATCGACCCGTGGGGAGTTCGTTGCGAACCGCATGCGTCTTCGTTCTCTTTCACCCGAATCCATCGGTCGTGGAACGGCGCGGCTGCCGTCGCCACCGTGGATGCGGCCGTGACCGTCCGGTCGGTCGGACCCGCGTCGAGCGCATGTCAAAATGGGACCGCAGGAAATCATGTGTTTTGAAAGAAGCGGACCACTCCAAGATGGCTTGGAGGTATCGAAGTGTTCGATGTCATCCCGCAGCGGAGGCATCCAATGGCATTTCACCCTTCTTGCGGAAGAGCACGGGATGGTTCCGTGATCGGATGCGGCTGACGGGGCACACACGGGGGTTCGAATGCCAAAGCACGGCGGGGTAGCCGCGCGGTGCCCGCGGGGTCGAAGCGGGGCCGCCGCTCGACTCGTGACGATCGCGGGGCTCGTTGGCGTGTTGGGAGCCGGGGCCCCTCCGGCATGCTCCGCTCCTCTGGCGCAGCCCCCGGGGATCCTTCGGGTCACACCGGCCTCCCCGGTTCAGGGGGACACGGCGGTGGTCCTCGTCTCGGCGCCGGCGGGAGCCGAGGTGCGGGTGCGATGGGACGGTCGCGCGCTGTCGCTCTTCCGCCTCCCGGACGGATCACGGCGGGCGCTGATCGGAACGGACCCGGACGTCGCGCTCGGGGCGCACACGCTGTCGGCGACGGTGGCGGAGGCGACCGGCCCGACGGTTCGGCTCTCCCAGGTCGTCCGGATTCGTTCGGGGCGTTTTGGGATTCGCAACCTGACGCTTCCCCCGCACACCTTTGCGTTGATCACCGCGAAGAACCTCTCCACGGAGCAGCGGGCCCTAGGCCCGGTCCTCAGCCTGCGCACGCCGGTGGCGTTTTGGTCCGGCGCCTTCCAGGCACCCTCGTCGGGGGCGATGGACTCCCCGTACGGTGAGCAGGGAGTGTACAACGGCCACCGGGAGTGGTGGCACCAGGGGATCGACTTCTCCGCGGCCGAGGGGTCGCCGATCTTGGCGGCCAACGGCGGGATGGTGGTCCTGGCGGAGATGCTGCCGCTGGGGGGCAATACCGTGGTCATCGATCACGGGCAGGGTGTCCTGACCGAATATCTGCACCTTTCGGCGTTTGCGGTCCACAAGGGATCCCGGGTGGAGCGGGGGGTTCCGATCGGCCGGATCGGCGCGACCGGCCTGGTTACCGGCCCGAGCCTGCACTGGGGATTGTACGTCAACGGCATCCCCGTGAACCCGATGTTCTGGATGGTGCCGCGTCCGTGGCTGACGTCCTGAGCGGACGGCGAAATCGCCCGCCGGGCCGCGCGGGATTCCCCCGCATCGCGGTCCCGCCTACTGGATCACGACGTCGAAGAGGCGGGGCCCGTCGCTTCGACTGGCAAGCGCGTCGCGGAGTTCGTCCGGCCGCGTGATCACGGACGCCGGAACCCCGAACCCCTGGGCGACGCTGGGGATGTCGACGACCGGCGCGTCGAGATCCATGCCGATCAGTCGTTCCGCCGGGACGGCGCCGCCTTTGTAGGTCGCCATCCCATCCTTCAGCACCTGGTAGGCGCGGTTGTCCATCACCAACACCGTGACCGGCACCCGGTATCGGGCCGCGGTCCACAGCGCCTGTACCGTGTACATCAGCGACCCGTCCCCGATCGTGCAGATCACCCGACGGTCCGGCCACGCCATCTGGGCGCCCAGGCTGGCCGGAAGGCCGAGCCCCAGCGATCCGGCGGCGAGCCCCAGGTAGGCCTGCTCCGAGCGGAACGGCAGGTATCGGTCGATGATCCGGGCGGCGGTGATCGCTTCATCGACGATCGTCACGGAGTCGTCCATCGCCTCCCCGAGCGTCCGGTACACGAACTCCTGGGTCATCCGCGCCCCCGCCGCCGGAGGGGCGGCCGCCGCCAGCCATCCTTCCTCGCGCCGGTTTCGTTCCCGCCGGACCTGCGCCGTCCGCGCCGCGGCTTCCCGCCGGCCTTCCGCGGTCATGCGCTCCCCGAGTCTGGCGGCCACGCTCGGCAAGATCGCGGCCAAGTCCCCGACGACTCCGAGCGTGACCGGGAGGTTCTTGCCGATCTCCCAGGCGTCCGGATCAATGTGGATCACCGAGGTCTGCGGCGAAAGCCGCACGGGCGGTGTGTACAGGAGTCCTGCAAATTTGCGCGCCCCCGCGACGAGGACGACGTCGGCGTCACCCAGTTCCGCACGCAGTTGGGTGAGCGACAGCCCGATCATGCCCAGGTACTGCGGATGATCCGTCGGGAACACGGACCGGACGGGCAGCCGCTCGCCGTAGGCTCGGGCCCCGGTCAGCTCCGCGATCCGGACGAGCGCCGTTCGGGCCTCCGGGGTCGCCGCCGAGGCGCCGACGATGAGGACGGGCCGGTGCGCGCGCGCCAGCGAATCGGCGATCCGGTCGAGCACCGCAGGGGGCGGCGCGCTGCCTCCGGCCACCTCGATCCACGGCGCGGGATCGCCCGCCTCCTCGTCCAGGCAGTCCATCGGCAGCGACAGAAACACCGGGCCGGCGGGGGGCGCCGCGGCGGTCTTGAACGCTCTCGCCAGCGCGATCGGGATGTCCGCGCCGGTTCGAGCCTCGTACGACCATTTCGTGAAGCCCGAGGCCAGGCGCGCGAGGTCGCTCCACAGCGCGGGTTCCTGGAGCATCAGCCGGCGGTCCACCTGACCGGCGGTGACCACCATCGGGGTCTTGGCCCGGCAGGCGTTGAAGATGTTGCCGAGCCCGTTGGCCACCCCCGGGGTGATGTGGAGGTTGACGAACGCCGGCGCCCCGGTCGCCTGAGCGTAGCCGTAGGCCATGCCGACGGGGATCGCATCTTGGAGCGCCAGGACGTACGTGATGTCGGGGTAGTCGGCGAACATCTCCATGAAATTGAGCTCGGTCGTGCCGGGGTTGCCGAAGACGTAACGGATCCCGCGATCCCGGAGCATCTCGAACAGCGCGGTCTTCGCCTGCATCAGCCGCTCACCCCCGCAGCTTGTGGTACAGCTCCTCGAACCCCGGTCGAGAGAAGCCAGAGCCCTGGCAGTAGCCGATGAGCTGCCGCTCCACGCGGTCCACTTTTTCCACGCCCTCGGCGATCCGGCCCGCGATCTCCAGCGGGATCGAGATGATCCCGTGCTGGTCCCCGTGCAGCAGATCCCCCGTCCGGACGGTCAACCCCCCCACCTGCACCGGCCCCCCGATCTCCACGAGGTGCACGTAGGCGTGGGAGACGGAGACGCTTCCGGCGAAGAAGTGGAACCCGAGCGCGCGGACCTCGTCCAGATCGCGCACTGAGCCGTTGGTGATCGTGCCGACGCAGCCGAGAGCCCGGTGGATGTTGCTCTGCACATCGCCCCAAAACGCGCCGACTCCCGGCGGGTCATCGAGATCCTGAATGACCACGATGCGGGGCGCGGGGATCTCCTCCACCGCCCGCCAGGAGGCGGGGCGAAGGGCGGCCGCCTCGGGGGGCGCGGCCGCGCTCGCGCGGATCGTGGCCGTGAACGCGTACCCGACCATCGTCCCGAGCTCGGGGAAGAGACAGCGGATCTGGCTCGACATGAACCCGGCCGTTCGTGGGCGGACGTTGAAGGTTTCGATCGCGTTGGCGATCGTCGGGCTTGAGTACAGCCGGAGTTCGGCCAGGCGGTCGGGCGGGAGAGGATCGGCCATGAGCGCCTCCACTGCGCGTGTCGTGAGATGCCGCCGAGACATTCTCGCGGGGATTCGACGTCCCCTTCCCCCGCGGGCCGGGGCGAGGGCGGCGTGATGCCTCAATGGCAGCGGAACCTCTACGCGATCTGGTCGGCGCAGTTTTTGGCGATGGTCGGGCTCACCCTGATCGTCCCGTTTCTGCCCTTCTACATCCGCTCGCTTGGGGTCTCGACCGTGCAGGACGTGGAGCGGTGGAGCGGGTTTCTGTTTGCGGCCCCGTTCCTGGTCCAGACTCTGGCCGCGCCGCTGTGGGGGGTGCTCGGCGATCGCTACGGCCGGAAGATGATGGTGATGCGGGCGATGCTCGGAATCGGCGTGACCAATATGCTCTCGGCGCTGGTGCAGCGCCCGGGGCAGTTGGTGGCCCTCCGTGCCGTCCAGGGCGGCGTGTCCGGGTTCGTCGCGGCGGGCAACGCGCTGGTCACGGTGGCCATCCCACCGGACCGTATGGGCGCCGCGCTGGGAGTCCTTCAGACATCGTTGACGGCGGGGGGGATCATCGGGCCGCTGATCGGCGGCGCCCTCGCCGACGCCGTCGGCTACCGGAACGTGTTCGTCATCACCGGGGGGATGTGCTGGGTCGCCGCCGGGGTCGTCCTCCGCGGGGCCCACGAGGAGGCTCCGCCCGCCCACGCCCGGCGCGCCGGACCGGGCGTGGGGGCAAATCTGGCGCACTTCTTCCGCTCCCCGGCCCTGCGGACGACCGGGATGCTCCTCTGCACGAGCCAGATCGCGATCATGTGCGTCGAGCCGATCTTCGCGGTCTACGTGAGCACCCTCGGCGTGCCGCCGGAGCGGGCGGCGACCGTGGCCGGGGTGCTCTTTTCCGTCACCGGGTTCACCTCGATGCTCGGGGCCCCGCTGTGGGGGCGGATGGCCGACCGGGGCGGAGAGCGGCGGGTCCTGCTGCTGACATTGTGCGGATCGGCGCTGGCCTATGCCGCGCAGGCGTTCGCGCAGACCCCGGTTGAGCTCTTCGTCTTCCGGGCGGCCCTCGGGTTTTTCATGGGCGGCATGCTGCCGCCCCTGTACGCGATCGTGGTCCGATCGGCGCCGCCGGACCGGCTGGGCGGGATCATGGGGCTCACCAGCAGCTCGATCATGCTGGGAAGCGTGATCGGGCCGCTGGTGGGCGGGTTGCTATCCGCGGCCATCGGCATTCGCTGGATCTTTGCCGTCGCGGCGGTGGTGATGGGGATCTCCGCCCTGGGGTCTCGCGGACTGGGGCGGTCCTCCGACACCGAGCCCGCACCGCCGTGAGTCGGATTCCGCCTCGCTACCCCTGGCCGCAGAGGGCTTTCGCCAGGGCCGCGACCGCCTCCGGGGTGGGGACGGTCAGGTCCTCCAAGACGGGGGAGAACGGCACGGGGACGTTCATCGCCCCCAGCCGCTTGACCGGGGCGTCCAGGTAGTCGAACGCGCCGTCCGCGATCAACGAGGCGATTTCCGCCGTCACCCCGTACTGCTGGTATCCTTCATCGACCACGATCGCCCGCCCGGTCTTCCGCACCGAGGCGATGATCGTCTCGCCGTCGAGCGGCAGCAGGGTGCGGGGGTCGACGATTTCGGCGCTGATCCCATCTTCTTCGAGGAGCCGCGCGGCCTGGAGGGCGGTGTGCACCATGCTGCTGGTGGCGACGATCGTGACGTCGGTCCCCGGCCGCTTGATGTCGGCGACCCCGAATGGGACGGTGTGGTCGCCGTCCGGGACGGGTCCGCGGAGCGAGTACATCATCTTGTCCTCGAAGAAGACGACGGGATTGTCGTCGCGGATGGCGGTCTTGAGCAGGCCCTTGGCGTCCGCCGGAGTGGACGGCAGCGCCACCTTCAGCCCGGGGACGTGGGCGACCCACGCGTAGAGGCTCTGGCTGTGTTGCGCCGCGGACCGACGGGTCGCGCCCATCGTGGTGCGAACCACCAGCGGCGCGCGGAGTTTGCCGCCGGACATGTAGTGCACCTTCGCCGCCTGGTTGGCGATTTGGTCCATGGCCAGCGTCAAGAAGTCGCCGAACATGATGTCGATGACCGGCCGCATCCCGGTCATCGCCGCGCCGACCCCGATCCCGGTGATGCCCGCTTCCGAGATCGGCGAGTCGATCACCCGCTCCCGCCCGAACTCGTCCACGAGCCCGCTCAGCACCTTGAACACCGTTCCCGCCTCGGCGACGTCCTCGCCGACGATAAACACCCGCGGGTCGCGGCGCATCTCCTCCGCGAGTGCCTCCCGGATCGCCTGCCCAAAGGTAACCTCCCGCATCCCCGCCGGCCCGCCCCCGGCCGGGGCCTGCTCCTGTCTAAGCATAGACATCTTCGGTCACCTCGCTCGGGTCGGGGTAGGGGGCTTGGAGCGCGAAGGCCACCCCCGCCTCGATCTCGGTCCGGGCGCCGTCCTCGATCCGCTCCAGCGCGGCGGCGTCCGCCATCCGCTGCTGGATCAGCCACAGCCCCAGCAGCCGGACCGGATCTCGGTCGTGCGTCCAGGCCTGCTCCTCCTCGGCTGCGCGGTAGGAGGCCCGGTTGATGTCGCCGACGTGGTGACCGCGAAACCGGTAGGTGTGGCAGATCAGAAACGCCGGTCCCTCGCCCCGGCGCGCCCGCTCCACGGCGGGGAGCGCGGCCGCGTGGACGGCCCGCACGTCCTGGCCGTCGACCTCTTCGGTGCTCACCCCCCACGCCGCCGGACGCGCCTTGGGATCCCCCGCGGTGACCTCGGAGGCGGCGGTGTATTCCCCGAATCGGTTGTGCTCGCAGACGTAGATGACGGGGAGTTTCCACAGGGACGCCATGTTCATCGCTTCATACAGCAACCCCTGATTGAGGGCGCCGTCGCCGAAGAAACAGACCGCGACCTGGTCGGTCGCCCGCATCTTGGCGGAGAGGGCGGCCCCGGCGGCGATCCCGGTGCTGCCCCCCACAATGGCGTTCGCGCCGAGGTTACCGGTCTCCGGATCGGCGATATGCATCGAGCCGCCCTTGCCCCGGCAATACCCCGCCGCCTTTCCCAGCAGCTCGGCAAACATCCGGTCCGGCGCCGCGCCCTTGGCGAGGCAGTGCCCGTGGCCGCGGTGGGTGCTGGTGATGTAGTCGTCGCGCCGCAGGGCCTGGCAGATCCCCACCGCGACGGCCTCCTCGCCGATGTAGAGATGCGCGAGCCCGGGCATCTTCCCGCCCGTGTACAGTTCGTTGACCTGCTCCTCGAACAGCCGGATCCGCAGCATCTGCCGGTACATCTCGAGCCCTTGATCCCGGGTCACGCCCGGCGATGGGCGTCCGTGGACTCCGAGCTCCATCGTCCTCACCCCCACCGTATCGGGTCCTGCCGGGCCGCCCCAGGGGCGGGACGGCCCTCGACCGATCTCAACAGCGTTGCGAGTTTCGCGCGTCCGCCCGAGGGGGCGGCCCCCACCCCCGGTGCGCTAGCCGTATCCCGCGATCTCCGCGCCCGCGGCGTTCAACGCCGCCACGACGCGGTTCATCCCGCGCAGCAGCGTGGTCTGGATCACCCGCGCCTCGTGGGAACCGGTCGCGTACTGCGCGAGGTCGACCGCGGGGGCGAGATCGGGGAGCGGAGGGATCGGAACCGCAGGGTCGTGCCGGAACCGGGCGTCGCGGGTGAAGTTGAGCGGGATCAGGATGCGCGCCAGCCGGCGGATCACGGCGCAGGCGCGCTGGGCCCGCTCGTCTCGCACCGGGCGGTGGTGCAGCTCCTCGGTGCGCCGGTAAAACCCGTCGAGCTCACCCCAGAGGCGCTCCAGCGCGGCCCGTGCCGGGGCCAAATCGAACGCTCCCCCGGCCCGGCGCTGGTAATCTTCCAGCGTGCGGCCGAACTCCTCCGCCACCAGCCGGAAATCGAACGGATGCACCGGCGCGTTGAGGACGCGGAGGAGGGAGGTGACGTAGACGCGCAGGTCCTTCATCAAAATCTCCGTATCGAGGAGATCCAACGTGTCGTCTTCGGTGTGCCACTGGATGTTGGCGCCGCATCCACCGACCGCGTAGTATCCCTTCTCCTTGCGCAGCGCTTCGGGCATCGTCGAGAGCAGCATGTAGAAGCTCGTGATGCCGATGTTGTTGAACGAATAATCCCCCGCCTGGTGCGGTCGTTCCCCCTCCGCCGCTTGGCCCACCGCGTCGTGGATCGCCGCCCTGCACAGCGGGGCGGCCTCGTTCATCCAGGAGATCCCCGTGTACTCGGTCGCCCACCGGCAGCCCGGGGAGTCGATGTTGATCTGGGCCAGGCAGCGCTCGTCGAGTTCGTGCGCGAAGGTGTCCGCGTACCAGGTCGACCCCGCATACCGCCCGGTGGAGTGCCCGGGCCACCACGCCACGCGGACGGTGCGCCGGAGGTGCTGGCGGTGCTTCCAGAACACCCGCGCCAGCTCCATCAGCGTGGCGTCGCCGGTGGCGTTGTCGCCGATCCCGACGTGCCAGGAATCGATGTGTCCGTGCACCAGCGCGAAGTGCTTGGGATCCTCGGTCCCCGGGATCTCGGCGACCAGCACGGGGCACCGCTTCCACCCTTCGTCCAGCTTGGTCTTGACCGCGACCTCGACCGGGCCCGCCTCCACCTGCGCCTTGAGCGCCAGCCCGTCGGCATGGTTGATCGCCACCACCGGGATCGCGGGTTTTCGCCCGATCGAATCGAGGTCGGGTGCGCCCCAGATGGTCGTGCAGATGCCCTCGTGGATCGCCTGCCCGGGGTTGATGAAGACGAGCGCCTTGGCCCCCAGCGCCGCCAGGTCGGCAACTTTCTTGGGCATGGGCATCCCTTCCGTGAGGACGATCTTCCCTTCGATCTCCTTCCGGCCGGCCCGGACGTTTGAGTCAAACAGGCTCTCGGTGTCCGCCGCATAGCCGGTGGAGACGTACACGACCCGCCCACGGACCGATTTGCGCCCGGTGGACGCGGAGAAGGCGGGCGTCTTGGCGCGCAGGCTCCGCGGCGCCGGGGTGCGGACCTCGAGCGTCGCCGACTTGGGAACGCTCAGGAACAGCTCGGGCTCGTGGAGGGTATGCGGGACCCCCCAGGCCTTCAGGCGCCCGGCGATGTACCGCGCGGCCGTCCATTCATCGCGGCTCCCCGACTCGCGGACCAGGGTGCTGAAGCGGTCGATCAGCGCCCGCGGGCCGTCGAGCGAGAGCGACTGCATCACCTGCTGCTCGACTTCGGAATCTCCTGCCACCGCCATTGTCATCGTCCGTCCTCCTTCGTCGCTCCGGTGTCGTTCAGTGCGCCGGTCCGTAGAGGTGGCACGCCGCCCGCTGCTTCGGCCCCACGACGGTCAGCGGCGGGGTCGTCGTCCGGCAGATCGGCATGACGTGAGGGCATCGGTCCGTGAACGGGCAGCCGACCGCCGGGCCGATGGGGGTCGGGACGTGTTCGGGGGCGGCGATGTCCGGGGTGGGGCGGGTGGGATCAGGCACCGGCGCGGCGGCGAGCAGGAGTTGTGTGTACGGATGCTTGGGCCGGGTGAGGACCGCGTCGGTGGGGCCAACCTCCGCCACGCTGCCCAGATACATGATCATGGTGGTGTCGCAGACGTACCGGACGAGGGAGAGGTCGTGAGAGATGTACACCGTCGTCAGGCGGCGCGCGCGGCTGATCGTCCGCATCAGGTTGAGCACGCCCGCACGCACCGAGACATCGAGCATCGAGACGGGCTCGTCCGCCACCAAGAAGATCGGGTCGACCATCAGCGCCCGGGCCAGGCCGACCCGTTGCAGCTGCCCCCCGGAGAGCTGGTGGGGGAACTTGTCCAGGAATGCCTCCGGCGGGTGCAGGTGCACTTGGCCGAGGGCGGCGACGACGCGGTCGAGTCGGTCCGCTCGTGTGCCGATGCCGTGGATGATCAAGGGTTCCATCAGCGCCCGCCCGATCGTGAAGCGTGGGTTGACCGCCTCGTAGGGATTCTGCAGCATCAGCTGTGCCTGACGCCGGAAGGCGAGGAGCGCGGGGCCGGCGAGCGTGCTGAGATCCACGTCATCGAACAGGATCCGCCCGGCCGTCGGGGTGAGCAGCCGCAACAGGAGCCGGGCCAGGGTGGTTTTGCCGCACCCGCTCTCGCCGGCGATCCCGAGCGACGATCCCCGGGGGATCGCCACCGACACGCCGTCCACGCCGCGAAGGTACTCGCCGGGCGCCCGCCGGCCGAAGAGCCCTCGGCGGAGCGGGAAGTATTTCTGGACCGCCTCGGTGACCACGAGCGGCCCGGCGGCGCCCGCGGGTGCCGCTCCGGGCGCCTCTAGAGTGCTGGGACGCGCCATCGCTGGGCCTCCTGAGCCTGTCCTCGCAGCGTCTCCGCCTCTTCGGCGCGGTGGCAGGCCGCCCAGCGGCCGGGTTCGAGCTCCCGCAGCGGCGGGGACTCCACCAGACACGGTTCGACGGCGAACGGACACCGTGGGGCGAAGCGGCATCCCGGGGGCGGGTTCAGGAGGTCGGGGGGGACTCCCTCGACGGGGATCAGGGTCTCTTGGGGGTGCACCAGGTTGGGGAACGAGTTCTGCAGCCCCATCATGTACGGGTGGCGCGCCCGCGCGAACACGTCGCGCGTGGGGCCGACCTCGACGATCTTCCCCGCGTACATCACGGCCATCCGGTCGCAGGTCTGGGCGATGACCGAGATGTCGTGGGTGATGAGGAGCACGCTCAGCGAGAGCGTTTCCTTGAGATCGCGGAGTCGACGCAGGATGTGGTGCTGGACGACCACGTCGAGCGCCGTGACGGGCTCATCCGCCACCAGCAGGCGGGGTTTGAGCGCCAGGGCCAGCGCGATCGCGGCGCGTTGCTTCATGCCCCCGGAGAGCTCGTGCGGGTAGCCGGCCAGCCGGTGCCGGTCCAGCCCCACCAGATCGCACAGGTCTCCGGCCCGGGCGCGTGCCGCCGCGCGGGTCAGGCCGCCCGTGATCGTGAGCACCTCGGCAAACTGATCGCCGAGCCGGTACACCGGGTCGAGCGAGTCCATCGCCGCCTGCGGGACCATGGCGATCTCGCGCCAGCGGTAGGGGCGCATCTCGACCTCGGAGAGCGCGGCGAGATCGACCCCGCCGAAGACCATCCGGCCGCCGGCGATCCGCCCGTTCCGCGGCAGGACCCGGATGATCGCGCGGCCGAGCGTGGTCTTCCCGCAGCCGCTCTCCCCGACCAGGCCGAGCACCTCGCCCTCCTGGATCTCCAGCGTGACTCCGTCCACCGCGGCGCTCACGCCTCGCGCGGTGCGGTATTCAACCCGGAGGTCCTCGAGCGTGAGGAGCCCCACTACTGGCGCCTCAAGCGGGGGAAGAGCAGTTCCTCGTATCCGCGGCTGATGAAGTAGCCCGCCATCACCACGAGCATGATGCAGATGCCGGGCGGGACGAACCAGTTGTACTGGCCGCTGCTCAGCGCTTGGGAGATGTAGGCGTCTTGCAGCATGTATCCCCACGAGATGCGCATGGGATCCCCGAACCCCAGGAAGCTCACCGCCGCCTCGGTGAGGATTGCCCACCCCACGGCGAGCGAGCCGTAGAGCAGGGCGATCGGCAGGACGTTCGGCGCAATGTGGACCAGCATCAGCCGGCGCGGGGAGCTCCCCAGCACCCGCGCCGCCTCGACGAACCCGCGCTCGCGGAGGGTCAGGACCTGGGCGCGCACCACGCGCGCGGTGTCCTTCCAGAGCAGCAGCGCCATCGTCAACACGATGTTCCACAGGCTCGGCCCCAGGAACGCCACGAGGACGATCACCAGCGGGAGGAACGGGATGCCGAAGGCGACATCCGCCAGCCGCATCAGGACCGCGTCGACCCATCCCCCGTAGAAGCCCGCCACGATGCCCACGACCGTGCCGATCAGCGCGACGAAGAACGCCGCGACGAAGCCGACGGTGAGGGCCGGCCGCGCCCCGTAGACGAGCTGGGTGAAGATGTCGCGGCCGACATTGGTGGTGCCGAGGAGAAACGTCCCGCCGGGGGGTTGGTTCGACATCAGCTGGTCGCCCTGCATGATGGTCTGCTGGGGGTCGAACGATGAGAGCAGCGGCGCCGCCATCGCAACCGCGATGAACAAGGCGTACAGGCAGACGCCGGCGAGGGCGAACCGGTCGTGCTGCAGCACCCCCCACGTGTTCCCCATCGCGCGCCGCCAGCCGGCGAGCCGGGGGACGAGGGGCCGGGGGAGCGCCTGAGCGCTACCGCTTCGCATAGGAGACCCGAGGGTCGAGCCACGTGTAGACGAGATCGGCCGCCAGGTTCATCAAAATTGCCACCGCGGCGATGAGGAGAAACGCGCCCTGCGCCAGGGGGTAATCCTTGGCCGCGACCGCCTTGACGAGGAGCCGTCCCAGCCCCGGCCAGCTGAACACGTTCTCCACCACGACATCCCCCCCCAAGCTGTAGCCGACGACCAGCGCGAACGCGGTCACGACCGGCAACAGCGCGTTGCGCGCCGCGTGGCGCAGGAGGATCCGTCGCTCCGGCAGCCCCTTCATCCGGGCCATGACGACGAATTCCTCCTCCATCACATCCAGCATGTTGCTGCGCATCAGGAGGAGGGGAAGCCCCTGGAGGTATACCACGAGGGTCACCAGGGGGAGCGTGAGGTGGCGCAGGAAGGCGGGGCTGGTGAGCTGCTGCCACAGCGAGGTGTAGGCCGCCCCCGCGTCCGCGGTGCCGGACGACGGGAACCAGGAAAAGGTAAACGAGAAGACCGCCAGCAGGATCATGCCCACCCAGAACTCCGGCGCCGCCCGCAGGGCGAGGGCCACGGGGATGCCCACCGATTCCACAGCGGTCGCCCGCTTCCAGGCGAGGAAGGCTCCCGAGATCGTGCCGAGCACGAACGCGATGATGACCGCCCCAAGCGTGAGGATCAGCGTGTTCGGCAGCATCTGCCAGACGAGTTGGGAGACCGAGGTCCGGTAGAAGAACGACACGCCCAGATCCCCCGTGGCGGAGGCCTTCAGGAAGATCAGGTATTGCTGCCACAGCGGCAGGTCCAGGCCGAACTCGTGGATGAGCGCCCGCTGCTGCTCCATCGTGAAAGTCGGATCGATGTAGGCGACCAGCGGGTTCCCCGGCATCAGGCGAAAGATCAAGAAGAGGATCGTCGCGATCACCCAGAGCACGAGCAGCATCTGGGCCAGGCGTTGGGCGATCCAGCGGGTCGAGGAGCGCTTCATGCGCGTAGTCCCCACGCCCGGCGGCACCACGGCCGCCGGGCGTGGGAGTGGCTACCGGGTGACGTTGTTACCGGGCGACGTCCAGCGTCTCGGACTTGTTCGCCGGGTAGAGTAGGTGTCCCTGAGCGTCCCATTCGTACCCGGCCTTCTTCAGCAGGTCCCTGGCGGCCTGGATGTTGTGCGGGTACTGGGGTAGACCGGGTGCGTGCCAGTACTCCAGGGCCTTGCTGACCGGGGAGTCGGCCAACTCGCCGTAGCCCTTGAAGGCCACCAGGCGGATCATCGTCCGATCGATGGCCATGGTGAGGGCTTGGCGGAAGGTCACGTCATTGAACGGCGGGCGCCGCTCGTTGTAACCGATGAACTGGAAGCCGATGTCCGTCGACGCCACCACGGTGATCTTGGGGTCCTGGCGGCTCAACCGGCTGAGGACCATCGGATCTCCCAGGTAGTCGGAGAGGAAGTTGATCTCGCCGTTTCGGAGGCCGCCCAGCGAGGCCTCCACGTTCGAGACGGTGCGGAGGATCCACCGGTGCATCTTCGGCGCCGCCCAATGGTCGGGGTTGGCCTCCAGCACCACTTCCTGATTCTTCGTCCAGGACACGAACTTGAACGGGCCCGAGCCGATCGGTGTCTTCTCCTGGAGGAACTCGGCGTTGTCTTTCTTCCCCTCCAGGCTCTGCAGCATCGGGGCCCAGACGTGCTGCGGGATCAGGTTCACCTTCCCGAGGGTGGAGGTGACGAAGGACGCCGCGGGTTTCTCCAAGGTGAACCGGAGCGTCGTGGGGTTGACCTTCTTGATGTCGGCGATGTTGGCGACGAACGGCTTGTACATCGGGACCTTATCGCCCTTCGGCGCGATGAAGGAGAAGATGACGTCATCGGCCGTCACCGGCGCCCCGTCGTGCCACTTCATCCCCGGCCGCAGCGTGACATCGATCGTGGTCGGGCTGACCCACTTGAAGGCGCTGGCGGCCCAAGGCCGGGGCAGTCCGTCCGGCCCGATCCGCACCAGGCGGTCCCAGATCAGCTCGGTGATCCACGAATCCACCTTGCCGCTGATGTACAGTGGGTTGATGGCCTTGACTGGATCTTGGGCGTTGAGGACCATGTCCTTCTGGGTGCCCTTGGGCGTGGCCTGGTCGAACGTCCAGAAGTTCTTGATCCCGATCCCTTTCTGATCGACGATCGTTTTCGGATCCCACACCTGATTGTTGTAGGCGTAGAGGGACTTCGGGTTCACCAGGAGCGTGTACGGCTGTTCCTCGGCCAGCTTCTGCTGGGCCTTGTCGATGAGCGTGCGGCGCGCTTTGGTGTCGGTCGCCACGCGCTGCTCCTGCGCCAGCGAATCGTACTGGGGATCGGTAAACCCGACGAAGTTGTACCCGTCCTTGGCGGTGCTTGACGAGAACAGGTTGAACAGGACCTCATCCGGATCGGAACGTTCCGGGCGGCCGACCATCTGCCAGGTGGTCATGTCCCACTTCTCGCGGCTGTACCAGACGTAGTCGGACAGCTGCTCCCACGGCATGGGCCGCACCGTGACCTTGAGCCCGAGTTGGCGCATCCCCTCGGCGGCGATCCGGGCGGACTCGTACTGCTGGGGGTCCTGCGCCTGGGGCCAGGTGACCAGCACCAGTTCACGGATCTGACGGTTGGCCTGCGCGTTCGTGGGGGACACCGCCATGCCCCCGAGAAGCGCTCCGATGACAAAGAGCACGAGGCCTTGCATGAACCTGTGGTTACCCATGACGCCCTCCTCTAAGTTGTCCGAGAACCGTGGGGTAGAACAACCGGGTACGACGGTACACGATTTACACATCGTCCCCGCTGGATCCTGCGCCGCTCCCGGGCGGGGGGGAGGGGTCCCCCGCGGCGGGGGCCGGCGGCCCTCCCCGGGGAGGGAGGAGCCTGGCGGCCGGCGGCATATTCTGAGGGTGGAACATTCCATGGTCAGCGGATTCTTCGGGTTTGCGGCGCGCCGGGTGGTGTCGGCGATTCCCACGCTCTTTGGGGTGACCGTGATCGTGTTCTTCATGGTGCGCGCCCTCCCCGGCGATCCGGCGCGGCTGCTGGCCGGGGTGCTGGCGACCGACGACGAAGTTCGCCATCTCCGGATACAGTTGGGTTTGACCCGCCCGGTGGTCGTGCAGTACGAACTGTTCTTGGACCACGTGGTGCACGGCGACCTCGGCAAGTCCATTAGGACCCAGGCTCCGGTCGTCGACGAGATCGCGAGCCGGCTGCCGCAAACGGCGATCCTCGCCGCCACGGCGACGGTGGTGGCCGGCGTGCTGGGGGTGGCGTCCGGGATCCTCGTCAGCACGCGGAAGTACACATCGCTCGACTATCTGGTGACGGTCCTGGCGCTCGCGGGCGTGAGTATCCCGGTCTATTGGTTGGGATTGATGCTGATGCTCGTCTTTGCGGTGTTCCTGCACCTGGTGCCGGCGGGCGGAGCGAACGGGCCGCTGAGCCTCATCCTGCCGTCGATCACCCTCGCCGCGTTCAGCATCGCGATCATCGAGCGGATGACGCGGAGCAGCATGCTCGAAACCCTCCAGCAGGACTTTGTGCGCACGGCCCGGGCGAAGGGGCTGCGGAACCGTGTCGTCGTCTACCGCCACGCCCTCCGCAACGCCTTGATCCCGGTGGTCACGGTGCTGGGACTCCAATTCGGCGCGCTGCTCGGCGGAGCGATTCTCACCGAGACCACGTTCGCCTGGCCCGGGATCGGCCGGCTGCTCGTGGACGCCATCGCCGCCCGAGATTACCCGATCATTCAGGGCGTGGTCCTGCTGTTTGCCGTCACGTTCATGGTGGTGAATCTCTTGGTGGACATCCTCTATGGCTACATCGATCCCCGCATCAAGTACGGCTAGGGCCGCGCGGGACCGGTCGTTCAGCCACCCGCTCGAGGTCATCGGGCGGCTGGGGCGAAATCGGATTGCCCTCGCCGGCCTCGTGATCCTCGTCGTCATGCTGGGGGCCTCCGCCCTTGCGGGTGTGATCCTTCCCTACGGCCCCGACACCGCGGACCTGACGGCGACGTTGCACCCCCCCACCTGGGCCCATCCCTTCGGCACCGACCAGCTGGGGCGGGACATCATGACCCGGGTCGTCTACGGGGGACGGATCTCGCTGGTGATCGGGGTTCTCGCCGTCGCGCTGAGCGCGGCGATCGGCGTGCCGCTGGGCATCCTCTCGGGGTTTTACGCCGGCGCGATCGACACCGTGATCCAGCGGATCGTCGATGTGATGCTGGCGTTTCCGGGGTTCCTGCTCGCCTTGACGTTGATCAGCGTGCTGGGGGTCGGGCTGATCAACGTGGTCATCAGCGTCGGCATCGCCTCGGTGCCGATCTACGTCCGGCTGGTCCGCGGGGTGGCGCTGACCATCCGCGAGATGACGTACGTGGAGTCGGCGAGGGCGCTCGGCCAGCGCGACCGCCTGATCATGTTCCGCCACGTGCTCCCGAACGCCGCCCCTCCGATCGTGGTGCAGTCCTCGTTGCAGCTGGGGGCCGCGATCCTCACCGCCGCCGGGCTCGGCTTTCTCGGGCTGGGGGTCAAGCCGCCCACCCCAGAGTGGGGTACGATGCTGGGCGAGGCGCAGACCTATCTGCTCTCATCGTGGTTCATCGCCCCCTTCCCCGGGCTGGCGATCTTCCTCGCGGTGATGGCCTTCAATCTGCTCGGCGACGGGCTGCGCGACGCGCTCGATCCGCGGATGAAGGTGCTCTGATCTCCGCACGGTGGTCGTCGGGCGGAGACCGCCTACCCGCCGCGGCCGCCCAGCGATCCTTCCAGGCGGGACTTGGCGCGCGGCCACTCCTCGCGCAGGATGCTGAAGTACACCGAGTCCCGCAGGTGCCCATCGGGCATGATCCGATGGTGCCGCAGGACGCCCTCGCGCACGCCGCCGATTCGTTCGATCGCCTGTTGGGAGCGGACGTTGCGGAGATCGGTCTTCAGTTGGACCCGGATCGCCTCGAGGGTTTCGAAGCAGTGCTGGAGCAGCAGGTATTTGCACTCGGTGTTGATGGACGTGCGCCACACGTCCGGCGATAACCACGTCCATCCGATTTCGATCCCTCGGTGCGCCGGCGTGATCTCCAAGAAGCGGGTGCTGCCGACGACCCGGGCCGCCGGCCGATCGACGATCACGAAGGGCAGTTCGCTCCCACCCTCACGGGCGTGCAGCGCCTCGCGCACCAGCCGGCGCATGTCGTCGATCGTCCGGATCCGCATCGGCATGTAAGTCCAGATCTCATCGCTCCGCCCGGCGTCGAAGAGCGGCTCCGCGTGCGCAGGCTCCATGGGGATGAGCGTGACCCGGGTTCCGGTCAGGGTGACGGGGTGGACGTCCAAGACGGTTTCCCTCGCTTCGGGGTTCGCCGATGCCGGTGATACTCTTCTGCGTCCGTCTCCTTCCGCCCCCTCCTCGGGAGATCGGCCGCGCCGCGGCGCATTGACACGCCGATGTCCCGCGTGCCAATATGGGACCGGCAATCGAACAGAGGTTCGGTATCAAGAGAATCCAGAGGGCTCCTGATGCCTTCGCCTGAACGCCTCATCGTTCACGTGGACATGGACGCGTTCTATGCCTCGATCGAGGTGCGGGACAACCCGCACTATCGGGGCCTCCCCGTGGTGGTGGGCGGGGCCCCGGGCGGGCGCGGGGTCGTTGCCGCCGCCTCCTACGAAGCCCGCCGGTACGGGATTAAATCGGCCATGCCGTCGCGCGAGGCGTTTGCGCGCTGCCCGCAGGCCCTGTTCCTTTCCATGGATATGGCCAAGTACCGAGCGGTTTCCGACCAGCTCTTCGAAATTCTCGACACCTTCACCCCCCGGGTCGAACGGATGTCGATCGATGAGGCGTTCCTTGATCTGACAGGATGTCCGGCGCTGCGTGAGGGCGAGGCGGACCCCCGCGGCGCGCCCCTGGCGACCGCGCGGACGATCAAAGCCCGGATCGGCGAGGCGCTGCGCCTCCCCGTCTCCGTCGGCGCGGCGCCCAATAAATTTCTGGCCAAGCTAGCCGCCGAACTCGCCAAGCCCGACGGCGCTCGGGCGATTCGGGCGGAGGAGGCGGAGGGGGTGCTCGCGCCGTTGCCGGTCACCGTGCTGTTGGGCGTTGGCGCGCAGACCCGTCAGCGGCTGGGGGCCATCGGGATTCACACCGTCGGCGACCTCCAACGAACCCCCACCTCGGTTCTGCGCGCGTCCATCGGGGTGTCGGCCGAATACCTGGCTCAGCTGAGCCGCGGGGTCGATGACCGCCGGGTCGAGGTCTCGCGGGAGACCAAGTCCGTGGGGCGGGAGACCACCTTCGAGGAGGACACCGCCAGCCGAGAGGTGCTCGATCGCACCCTCGGGATGCTCGCGGAGGACGTGGGGCGGGCCCTCCGCGGCGAGGGGCTCGGGGGGCGAACCGTCACGCTGAAGGTGCGCTACGACAACTTCCGCACGCTGACGCGGAACCTGACGCTGCCGGCGCAGACCCAGTCCGGCGCGGTGGTGTATCGCGCCGCCGTGGGCCTGCTCGACCGCCTGGGGCCGCTTCCCCGGGCGGTGCGGCTCATCGGGGTCACCGTGTCCTCGTTGGCCCGGGCCGACCTCGCGCAGGTATCGCTGTTCGGCGAGGACGACCACCAGGCGCAGATCGACGAGGTCGTGGACGCGATCAACGAGCGGTTCGGCGAGGGAACCGTGCGTCAGGCGAGGGCGTTCGACGCCGAGGACGAGGGGCCCGCGGGGTAGCGCCGGCGGCCGACGAGACGGTAGGGAGGGGTGACCTCCCCCGCTAGTCGCTCGCCTGGAGGGCCGATTCCTTCAAGACGCCGATGAACGGGAGATGACGGTATCGCTCCCGGTAGTCCAGGCCGTACCCCACGAGGAAGCGATCCGGGACCTCGAAACCGCGATACGCGATCGGCAGCTCCTCGAGGATACGCCGGCGCGGCCGGTCCAGCAGCGTGCAGATCTGCAGACTCGCCGGCGACCGTGCCTGCAGGAGGCGCAGCAGGTAGCCGGCGGTGAGGCCCGTGTCGATGATGTCCTCGACGAGCACGACGTGGCGGCCGGTGATCTCAACGTCGAGGTCCTTGATCAGCCGCACGACCCCGCTCTGGGCCGGCGCGCTCCCGTAGCTTGTGACCGCCATGAAGTCCACCTCGATCGGGATCTCGATGGCGCGGCTGAGGTCCGTGAGGAAGTAGACCGCGCCTTTCAGAACCGAGATCAGGAGGGGAGGGTGGGGGGCGTAGTCCCGGGAGATATCGCGAGCGAGTTCAACGACCCGGGCGGCGATCTGCTCCCTGGTGAAGAGGGTCTCTTCGATGTCCTGTGCGGTACCCGTCACCCCGCGGCGGCCGTGGAGCGGAGTCCGTACTTGAGCAGGAGCTGCCGGTAGTCCTTATTGTAGAAGATCTTCAGGTGAACATGGGGGTACAACTCGCGCAGCCGACGGATCTTGCGGTTCTTTTTGGTCACCAGGCTCTGCTTGAGCGTGGTCAGCTCAATGTAGAGGTCGTGGTCGGGAAGGTAGAAGTCCGGGTTGAAGCTCTCGATCACGCGGCCGCGGGCGTCCCAGGCGAGGGGGAAGCTTTGGGGTTCGTATCGCCAACGGATCCCGTAAAAATCGAGGATCTTCGCGAACTCCGCTTCGCTCGCGTGAGCGAAGCGCACGCCGTCAGCCGCGCTGCTCTTGGAGGACTTCACCGATACAGCCAGTTCCTCTCGCCTCGCCGCACTGAACCCACCGTCCGCGCCTAGTATAGCCGCGGACGCAGAAATAATCAAGAAACGGGACGGGATCCCCCTCGCTTCATCGCGGAAACGCAGGTGGGACGGGGCATCGCCGCGTGTGAGGGACGCGGTCGCCCGTCCCAAGGAAAGCATCGCCAGGGCGCCGAACGCATGCTACTATTACGGGAGGAGCTCGTGTGATGACAACCCCGAATGCGGGATCCCAGGTGGATCCGCAGGCCTCAGATCAGGAGCTTGAGCGTCTCCTCCAACAGCTCAAGAGCGCCGATGTCACGCTGCGCAGCGACGCGGCCCACGCGCTCGGGAAACTGGCGGATGAGCGTTCGGCGACTGCTCTCGCCGAGGCGCTACGCGATTCGGACGAGTACGTCCGGAAAAGCGCGGTGATGGCGTTGCGCCGGATTGGCGGCCCGAAGGCGATGGAGGCCATGCGCATCGCGCTCGCCGATCGATCCGAGCAGGTGTGCCTGCAGGCGGTCAAGGGGCTGGGGGAGCTTCGGGACGCCGGCGCCGTCGAGTTGCTGATCAAGGTGCTCGCCAGACGGGAGCGCTCGCTGGTCGCCGCGTCCACCGAGGCGCTGTCGCGCATCGGCCCCGAAGCGGTGCCGCACCTGATGGAGGCCTTCAAAGACCGCTACCTCCGCCGGCGGATCGGTCCGCAGATTTGGCGCATTTTGGCGGAGATGGGACCGCGAGTGATCGACCCCCTGATCGACGCGCTCGCCGACGACAACTACTACGTCCGGCTGACGGCGCTGACCATCTTGGGGAGGATCGGCGACAAGCGGGTCGCCGAGCCGATTCTTCGGGTGTTCCTGAGTGACCCCCGGCTGCAGGAGACCGTCGTGGGGACGATCGGCCGGCTGGAGGATCGCGGAGCCCTGGTGCTGCCCCCCGGCGACCGCGAGGTGGTGCTGCCCGTCGAGGTGGTCCAAGCCTTCGCCCAGGAAGATCGGGAGTCGGTCATCGCCGTGTTGACCACCGCGATGGAGAACCCCAGCGTGAAGGTTCGTCGGTTCTCGCTGCGGGTCTTGTATGGTCTCCTCGAGGACGCTACCTTTGAGCACCTTCTGCGGTACCTGGCGGACGACGATCCCGACGTCAAGCGGCTGGTCATTCGCCTCCTGAGCAAACTGCGAGACAAGCGCGTGATCGACCCATTGATCGACCTCCTCCTGAAGGACGGCGCGCAGGTCGAGGAGGCGATTTGGGAGGCGCTGAAGGTGCTGACCAACCTGCACGAATACGAAGAACTGCGAAAGCGCGTGGCCCACGAGAAGGCCGGTACGCGTCCTGTGGTCAAGACCTATAAGAAGAAGGACGTGTCCCCGGACTGGTGGCGCGATCAAGACTGAGATCGCCCCGGGCGGACGGACCGCGGCGTTGCCGCCCGGCCCTCCGTCCTCCACGGTCCGCATGAGCGCAACGCCCCCCCGCAGCGAGTACGTTGTCGCGGGCGCCACGATTCGGATCCTCGCCGGCGATATCACCACGCTCGCCTGCGACGCGATCGTGAACGCGGCGAACGACCGGCTGTGGATGGGCGGCGGTGTCGCCGGCGCAATCAAGCGGCGCGGGGGTGTGGAGATCGAGCAGGAGGCGGTCCGCCAGGGGCCCGTGTCCATCGGCGAGGCCGTGGCCTCCGGGGCGGGGCGGCTGCCGGCGCGTTACGTGATCCACGCGGTGACGATGGGCCAGGATCTCGTCACGAGCGGGCGGGGGATTCGTGCCGCAACCCGGAGCGCCCTTCGGTTGGCCGAACAGCTGAGTCTGCAGTCCGTGGCCCTGCCCGCGCTCGGCACCGGCGTGGGAGGGTTTCCGTTCGACCGGGCGGCGGCGGCGATGCTGGACGAGATCGTCGCGCATCTCTCGGCAGGCAGCCGGCTGCTGGAGGTGGTGCTCGTTCTGTACGATCCCCACGCGCATACCGCATTTGTCCAGACCTTGGATCGGCTGGCCCGCGGCGGCGGGACGACGCGGCCCGCCTGATGCGCGTGCTTCTGACCAACGACGACGGCCTCCACTCGCCGGGACTGCTCGCGCTCGCCCGGGCGATGCCCGCGGCGGCGGACACCTTCGTGGTCGCCCCCGAGCACGAACGCAGCGCGGCGAGCCACGCGATCACCCTCCACAAGCCCCTGCGCGCCGTGCGGACCGTGTTCGGCGAGACCGGGCTGGCGGCGTGGGCGACGAATGGGACCCCGGCGGACTGCGTCGTGTTGGCGGTGCTCGACCTGCTCGGCGCCCCCCCCGATGTCGTTGTCTCGGGGATCAATGCGGGCGCCAACCTGGGCATGGATCTCATCTACTCCGGGACGGTCTCGGGGGCCGTGGAGGCGACGCTGTTCGGGATCGCCGCCATCGCCGTCTCCGTCGCCTCGTTTAAGGAGATCCACTGGGAGCCGGCGGCGGCGTACGCCGCGCACCTGGCCCAAGAGGTCGCGCGGAGGGGGCTGCCCCGGGACACCTTTTTGAACGTCAACGTCCCCAACCTCCCCGCCGATCAGATCCGAGGCGTCGAGATCACCCGGCAGAGTTCGCGGCGATACGTGAGTCGGCTGGAGAAGCGAGCGGATCCACGCGGCCGCGACTACTACTGGCTGACCGGAACCGCGGAGGCGGGGACCAACGAGCCCGGGACCGACGCCTGGGCGGTGGCGGAAGGGCGGATTTCGGTGACCCCGCTGCGGTTGGACATGACCCACGAGGAAATGCGCCCGATGTTCCGGCCGTGGAATCTCAAGGGGCCATTTCCGTGATCCGCGGGCACCGCGACGGTTCCGCGAACGGCGTCGCCGCCCCGCCGCCGGTGCCGATGGTGGAATTTGTCGCGGTCAGCAAGGTGTACCCGACCGGGGTGAGGGCCCTCCACGACATCACGCTCAGCATCGGGGTCGAAGAGTTCGTGTTCATCGTCGGCCCGACCGGGACGGGGAAATCGACCCTCATGAAGATGATCTATCGGGAGGAACTGCCGTCGACCGGTCGGGTTGTCGTGGCCGGCCGCGACGTGACGCGAATGCCGGCCCGGCAGGTGCCGTTCCTCCGCCGCAGGGTCGGGGTCGTGTTCCAGGATTTCAAGCTCCTGCCTCGGAAGACCGCCTGGGAGAACGTGGCATTTGCGCTGGAGGTGACGGGAACCCCGTCCGCCGAGGTCGACGACCTGGTCGCCGAGGTGTTGGGGGTGGTGGGCCTCGCCGCGCGGGCGGGCGCGGTCCCCGGCGAGTTGTCGGCCGGCGAGCAGCAGCGGGTGAGCATCGCCCGCGCGCTCGTCCACCGGCCGCCGCTCCTGCTCGCCGACGAACCCACCGGCAACCTCGACCCGGACACTTCGTGGGAGATCGTCCAGCTCCTGTCCCGGATCCACCTGCGGGGAACCACGGTGATCGTCACCACCCATGACAAGACGATCGTCGACATCCTTCGGAAACGGGTGATCGCGCTCGACGGGGGCACGGTGGTGCGGGATCAGGCGCGGGGCCTGTATGCGGGCGACCGCTAAGCCCGGGGGCCCCCCGTCGCCGCCCGTTCGCCCGAGCCCCCGCGCGACGCGTCCCGCGCGGGGCGCTTCCTATTTCCTGCGGGAGGGGATGCAGGGATTTCGCCGGAACGGGCTGATGAGCCTTGCCGCGGCGATCATCACGATGGTCACCCTGGTGGCCCTGGGGATGGCGCTGGTGATCGCGAGTACGCTCGACCACATCGCCCGCAGCGTGGAGCGCCGGGTGGAGGTCGTGGTCTACCTGCACGACGGCCTGCATGCCCGCGCCGTGGACGACCTCCGCGCCAGACTCCTCGAGCTCCCCGGGGTGACGGGGGCGACGTACGTGTCCAAGTCGGAAGCGCTGGCGGAGTTCCAGCAGGCGTTCAAGGGGGCGGTGGACCTTCAGGGACTGCTCTCGCACAATCCGCTCCCCGCGTCCTTCGTGGCGGCGGTTGACCAGCCCGCCCGGCTCCAGGCGGTCGCTCGGGCCGCCTCCGCCTTCCCGCAGGTTGAGCGGGCCAGTTACGGCACCGAGGCGGTGGACCGGCTGCTGGGGGTGACCAGGGTGGTCCGGGTGGGGGGAGCGATCGTGGCCGGGCTGCTGGCGCTCGTGGCGATGATCATCATTGTGAGCACGGTTCGGTTGACGGTGTTCGCGCGGCGGACGGAGATCGAGGTGATGCGGCTCGTCGGTGCGACCGCCTGGTTCATTCGCTGGCCGCTGGTGGTCGAGGGAGCGTTGACGGGTGCGGTGGGAGCGTTCGCGGCGGTGCTGTTGGTCGCGGGCATGTACGCCTGGCTGGTGGTGGGCGCGGGGGCGTCGCTGCCGTTTCTCCCGCTCCCGTCGGCCGTGCAGGTTGCCCTTACCCTCACCTGGAAACTCTTGCTCTGGGGCGTGTTCATCGGGACGGGCGGCAGCCTGCTCGCCGTTCGGCGGTACCTCTCCTTGTAGATCAGCGGGGGATGTCTCCGCGCCGGACCGAGCAGGTCCTCCGACGCGCCGGGGGCGGGATGCCCCTACGGCGGCACCGCGACGCGCGCGCGTCGCATGCGAAACGCTCCACGGGAGGTTGCATTGAGAACGCGGGTCGTCGCGGCGATCGTCGGCACCGTGCTCCTCGTGGCCGTCGCTTTCGGCACCGGCTACCGGGCCGGGGGGCGTCAATACCTCGGCACGGCCGGCCAGTTCGGCGTGCTCCGGGAGATCGATCGCCTCGTACAGACCCGGTACATCGACCGGCGCGTGACCGAGTCCCAGCTGGCCGATGGCGCCGCCCGTGGGTTGCTCGGAGCGGTGGGGGACCCCTACACGCGGTTTATGGACCCCGCGGCGTTCAAGGAGTTCCAGACGTCGAGCTTCGACGGACGATTTTCCGGAATCGGGATCATCATGGACCTCAAGGACGGGCAGGTCATCGTGGTGTCCCCAATCCCGGGCACCCCGGCGGCCCGTGCTGGCCTCCTGGCCGGGGACCGGATCGTCAAGATCGATGGGCACGCCACCCGCGACATGGCGCTGCAGCGGGCGGTTGGCCTGATCCGCGGGCCCAGCGGCACCGTCGTGCATCTGTCGGTGGCCCGCGGCAAGGGGACCCGGGACGTGGCCATCACCCGCGGCGTCATCCAGGCACCGAGCGTCACCGGCGATGAAGTGCTGGATGCCCCCACCCGGACCCGACTGCGGGCCTTGGGCGTCGCCTACTTCCGGGTGGTGACCTTCACGGAGACGACGGGCGATGAGTTCGTCCACGCGGTCAACACCGCGCTGGCGCGGTCCCCACGCGGCGTGCTGCTCGATCTCCGGAGCAACGGCGGCGGCCTCGTCGATTCGGCGATCCGCGTCGCGGACGAGTTCGTCAGCCACGGACCGATCGTCTCGACCGTGGACCGCGACGGCCGGCGCACCGACGAGAACGCCAACGGGACCGCTCGCCTCCACCTGCCCGCGGTCGTCCTCGTCAACGAGTTCACGGCGAGCGCCTCGGAGATCGTGGCCGGAGCGCTGCAGGATGATCACCTGGCGATGCTCGTGGGGACCCAGACGTTCGGGAAGGGGATCGTGCAGACCGTGTTTCCGCTGTCCGACGGCTCCGGCGTCGCGATCACGACCTACAAGTACCTCACCCCTTCCGGCCGTTCCATCCACCACATCGGGCTGACTCCCGATGTCAAGGTGGGGAGCCGGCTCGAGGGGAAGACCCCGGACGAGATCCGACGCATCGAAGCCCAGCAACTGACGAAGGCGATTGAAGTGCTCCGCAGCCGTATGACTGGGACCCCGATTCCGCCCGGTCCCGGATCTCACTCGTAGACGGAGGCGAATCCCGATGGCGAAGAAGGACGCCGTGGTCACGGTCGCTCGAACCGATCCCTGGGAGGTCGCGCTGGAACAGTTTGCCGGCGCGGCGGACCTGCTCTCCCTGAAGCGGGGGGTGCGCGATCTGTTGAGCCACCCCAAGCGGGAGCTGACGGTACACTTTCCGGTGCAGCTGGAGGACGGGTCGGTTCGCGTGTTCACCGGGTACCGGATCCACCACAGCACGGTCCTCGGGCCGACGAAGGGCGGGATTCGGTATCACCCCGATGTCACCCTCAACGAGATCCGCGCGCTGGCGATGCTGATGACGTGGAAATGCGCGGTGGTCGGGCTTCCGTACGGTGGGGCGAAGGGCGGGGTCGTGGTCAACCCCAAGGAGTTGTCCCAGGAAGAGCTGGAGCACCTCACCCGCCGCTACGCGACGGAGATCTCGATGTTCATCAGCCCGGAGAGCGACATCCCCGCGCCCGACGTCGGCACCACCCCCCAGGTGATGGCTTGGATCATGGACACCTACAGCATGCACCGCGGGTACTCGGTGCCTGCGGTCGTGACCGGGAAGCCGATCTCGATCGGCGGTTCGCAGGGCCGGATCGAGGCCACCGGCCGCGGGGTGATGATTGTCGCGCGCGAGGCGGCTCGGCACCTGGGGATGCCGGTCCCCGGGGCGCGGGTGGCCGTGCAGGGGTTCGGGAACGTCGGCAGCGTCGCCGCCTCGGTCCTGGCGGGGCAGGGGTGCCGGATCGTGGCGGCGAGCGACAGCCGGGGCGGGGTCCACAACGAGAAGGGCCTGGACCCGACCGATCTCCAGCGGCACAAAGAGCAGACCGGGACGGTGGCGGGCTACCGCGGAGGGGACGCGCTGACGAACGAGGAACTGCTCGAGGTCCCCTGCGAGATCCTCATCCCGAGCGCGTTGGAGGGGCAGATCACCGCACACAACGCGGCCCGGGTGAAGGCGCGGATCGTCGTGGAGGGCGCCAACGGTCCGACCACCCCGGACGCCGACGCCATTCTCAAAGAACACAAGGTGCTGGTCGTTCCCGACATCCTGGCCAACGCCGGCGGCGTGACGGTCTCCTACTTTGAGTGGGTGCAGGATCTGCAGTCGTTCTTCTGGACCGAAGAGGAGATCAACGAGCGGCTCGAGCGGATCATGGTCCGCAGTTTTCGCGAGGTGCTGGCGATGTCCCAGGAGCGGAAGGTGGACCTCCGCACCGCCGCGCTGGTGCGGGCGGTGCAGCGGGTCGCCGATGCGCTGATGACGCGCGGCATCTACCCGTAGCGCCTTCGGCCGGGCTCGATGCTGCGGCCGATTTTCCTAGCGCTTTCGAAAAGGCCGGGGCTGGCGCGGCGCACCCTCCGCCATCCCGCCCTCCAAAGGGCGGCGCGCCGCTTCGTGGCCGGCGAGCAGCTCGACGATGCGGTGGCGGCGGTTCGCGCGCTGAACTCGGCCGACCTCGCCGCGACGCTCGACTTCCTCGGCGAGAACACATCGACCCAAGCCGCGGCGGAGGGGAGCGCGTCGGCCTACCTCGACATCCTCGATACGCTGCGCCGCACCGGGGTCGACAGCACCCTGTCCCTGAAGCTGACCCAGCTCGGCCTGGATGTCGACGACGCCGGGTGCGAAGCGCGGCTGGCGCGGCTCTTGGATCGCGCCGGCGAAACCTTTGTCCGCATCGACATGGAGGGGTCGGCCTACACCGAGCGGACCCTCCGGTTGTTCGAGCGGCTGTGGGCGGCGGGCCGCCGCAACGTGGGGGTCGTGATCCAGTCCTATCTCCGGCGCAGCGACGCGGACGTCGCCCGGCTGATCGAGTTGGGCGCACGGGTCCGGCTGGTGAAGGGGGCGTACGCGGAGCCGCCGGCGATCGCGTTCCCCCACAAGCGCGACGTCGACGCCGCGTACGCGCGGTTGGCGGAGCGGCTGCTGCGCGATGGGGTGGATCCCGCGATCGCCACCCACGACGAACGCCTCATCGAGGGGGTCCGCCAATTCGCGACCGCCCGGGGGATCGCTCCCAATCGATTCGAATTTCAAATGCTCTACGGCATCCGGCGGGACCTTCAGCTGCGACTCCGCGGCCAGGGATACCGGGTTCGGGTGTACGTCCCGTTTGGGGGGGAGTGGTTTCCGTATTTCATGCGCCGGCTCGCGGAACGTCCGGCGAATGTGATGTTCGTCGCGGCGAGCCTGCTGCGCGACCGTGGCGGACGCCAACCCGCAGCGGGGCGGGTGCGCTGAGCGCCGGAGAAGCCGCAGGGCTTGGCGAGGACGATGCGGAACCCTTTCCGCGCGGCCCGATCCAGCCCCCGCGGAACCGCCCGCACGGGTGTCTTCGGAGGGATCCGGCGGCCGGACCGTGCGAGTGTTCGCACGCCCCCGACTCCCCACATCTTCCGGAGATGCGTCCGCACCCGGCGCGATCCTGGCGGGCCGCTCGAGCGGTCGTTGACCGGGGTGGAGCGGCACCGCTCCCCCGAACCCTGCACGGCCCGGGGGAGCCCGGCGAGGAGGAGACCGCAGATGACACCCAAGACCCACAGCCAGATCATCGCCGCCGTGGAGGAGCGGCGGGACGAGGTGGTGGCCTTCCTGCAGCGCCTGGTCCAATACGACAGCGTCACCGGTAACGAAGCCGCAATTCAAAACTTCGTCGCGGAGCACCTCCGGGGGCTGGCCCTGACGGTGGACCAGTTCGACACGGACCCGGAGGCCCTCCGGCAGTACCCCGGGTTTCTCGAGCCGGAAAAGTCCTTTGCCGGCCGCCCCAACGTGGTGGGCGTGTGGCCGGGCGCCGGCGGCGGTCGGTCCCTCCTGCTCAACGGTCACGTCGACACCGTGCCGTTGGAGCCGGTCGCCGAATGGGTGCACGGCCCGCTGTCGGGATCCGTGGTCGATGGTCAGGTGTGGGGCCGGGGCGCCTCCGACATGAAGGGGGGGGTGGCGGCGATGACCATGGCCGTCGCCATCTTGAAGGAGATGGGGGTGCGGCTCGGCGGCGACGTTACCCTCGAGTACGTCGTGGATGAGGAACGGACCGGGCTCGGGACGCTGGCGTGCGTGCACCGCGGGTATCGGGCGGATGCCGGCATCTGTTGCGAGACCAGCGATCTTGAGGTCATGCCCGCGTGCATCGGCCGGATGTGGTTCACCGTGCACGTGCGGGGCAAGCCCACCGGCATCTCGACGCGATGGGAGGGCGTGAGCGCCATCGACAAGGCGATGAAAGTGGTCGAGGCGGTGGAATCGCTGGAGGCGATGCGCATCCAGGATCTGCACCACCCCCTCTATCCCGACAACCGGGGCGCGCTCCCCTGCGCGGTGACGATGTTTCAGGCGGGGACGTTCCCGAGCATCACGCCGGAAGACGCGACGCTGCGCGGCAGCCTGGGGTTGATGCCCTACGAAGATCCCGTGCAGGTGGAGGCCCAACTGAAAGAACAGATCCTGCGCGTCTGCGCCGCGGATCCCTGGCTGCGGCACAACCCCGTGGAGGTGACGACGACGGGGGGGTACGTGGCGGCCGGGGCGGAGATCCCCGTCGAGCATCCCATCGTTCAGACGGTCAACCGGTCCTTCCAGCGGGTCGCGGGCCATGCCCCGGTGCTGGGCGCGCGGATGGGAGCCTCCGACACCCGCTTCCTGATCACGCTGGGGCACACGCCGACCGTGATCTTCGGCCCCGGACCGACCAGCCAGATGCACGCGATGAACGAGTCCGTTCCCGTCGAAAATGTGATCATCGCGACCAAGGTGTTGGCGCTGGCCGTCCACGACTGGTGCGGGGAGCCGGGATAGGTCCGATCGGGGAGGTCGGCGGTCGCCGCGCCGTCAGCCCAGGAACAGTCGATCCGGGTCGAGCGTCCGGAGGACGCGCAGTTCTTCGTCGGTCGGAGCCTGGAGCCGGATCAGCTCCGGAGCGGCCGGCAGATCGAACCCCGTCCGCTCCCGCACCTGGTCGACCGTCACGCCCGCCTGGAGCCCGTCGAGCCGCATCTGCTTGGTCTGCGGGTCGAAGCGCATCAGGGCAAGGTCGGTGACGACCGTGCTGATGGTTCCGAACAGCAGCCCCGCTCGGCGGCGGGCGTCTCCGCCCTCGAGGTAGCCGGGGCTGGTGACGAAATCGACCCGCTCGACGAACCGCCGCCGCTCGTGCATGGTGACGATGAAGATCTCCCGGCAGTGCGTGATGATATCGCAGGCCCCCCCGCTGCCCGGCAGGCGGACCCGCGGACGCTCGGGCGGTCCGATCACGCTGGTGTTGATGTTGCCGTGCCGATCGACCTGGGCGCCGCCGAGGAAGCCGTAGTCGAAGAACCCGCGCTGGGCGTAGAGGAACGTTTGGGTGATCGACAGCAGCATCATCGCCCGGTTGCCGGCGCGCATCTCGTTCGTGGAGATCGGCAGCCGCCCGGGGACGGCCTCCAGCCCGACGACGCCGCCTTCCACGACGATCGTCAGGTCCGGCGCGTGGGTCGACTTCGCCAGCACGGACGCCAGCAGCGGGGTGCCGACGCCGGCAAACACGATCTTGTGGTCGGTGAGCAGCCGGCTGGCGGTTGCGGCGAGGAGTTCCGGTGCGCTGTAGGCCATGCTAGCGTGTGAGCTCCCGCGCGGCCCGTTGCTGGCGGTGCAGCCGATCGGCCCCGAAGCGCTCGAGGTAGGCGTCGAACGTGTCGGGTCCGTAGACGTACTCGTCCAGGTACGTGCGCGCCGCGTCGACGCCCCCGGCGTTCACCCCGCGGGCGTACGTGCCGATGTGATCGAGGTCCGCCTCGTAGAGACCGTAGCACTCGTGCGGGTAGGCGCCGAAGGGGGCCTCCACCACCGCATCCACGGCGAAGAACGGGATCGCCGTGCGGTCGGCGGTCTGTCGGATCTCATCGGTGGAGACGATCTGCTCGGCGCTGAGGATCACGGTCGACGCGGCCGCGGCCAGGTCCGCATCCATGTGCGGGTATCCATCGATCTGGGCGTTGCCGAAGCAGTCGGCCCGGTGGACGTGGATGATCGCCACGTCCGGGAAGAGCGCGGGAACCAGGCACAGCGTCTCCCCCGTGAACGGGCAGGTCATCGTCCGCGCGCCCGCCGGGGTGAGCAGGTCCGAGCCGAGCATCGACAGCGTGGGGAGGAACGGCACGCCCATCGCCGCGGCCCGGTACCGCAGGCCGAGGGCGAGATGGCTCCACTCCTCGAAGCGGGCCCGACCGTTTTCGACATACTCCCTCGTGATCCGCGACAAGCCCCACGGCAGGCCGATCCCGATCCAGGACGTGACCAGTGTGCGGGTCGCTCCCGCCACCAGGAAGAGCTCTCCCTCGTAGCACATCAGGTTGCGCGACAGGGTGAGGTTGACGCGCCGCGCCCGTAGGATCTCGCGCAGGATGACGAGGGGCGTCCGTGAGTACAGACAGCCTCCGATGGCGACGTGGTGCCCATCCCGCACCAGCTGGGCGGCGTCGTGTGCCGGCATGCGCTTATCGCGGAGCGAGCGGTCCTTCGCCTCCAGGTGCCGCCGGGCTTCGACGAACGTCATCGCGCGGTCCCGGGGCCCCGCGGCGGTCACGCCGGCGCTCCGGCGATCCTCCCGCGGAGGCGCGGCAGGATCTCGCGGCTGATCACGTCGAGCTGGTCCAGCCGGTAGTCGTAAGGGACCAGGACGATGTGCTCGACGCCGGCGGCGATGTGTGCGGCGAGCTGCTCGGCGCACTGGTCCGGGGTGCCGCGGATCGAGCTGTCGGGGGTGGACTCGCTCCAGGGGGCCACGTCGAAGTACCGCGCCAGGAAGTCCCGCACGCCCCGGTCCGCCTCCTCAAATGAGGGCGCCACGTAGATCGGGAGCTGGCTGACGTTTTGGAGCTCGGCCGGATCGCGTCCGACCTCTTCGGTGAGCGATCGGATCTTGGCCCAGGTTTTGCGGAAGCTCTCCGGCGTGTAGAAGTAGGTCAACCATCCGTCGCCGTGGCGGGCCAGCCGGCGGAGCACCACGTCCACGTAGCCTCCGAAGAGGATGGGCGGTCGCGGCCGCTGGAAGGGTTTGGGCAGCATCACCGACCGGTTGAAGACGTAGCCGTCCGCCGTCCCGGTCACCTGATCCTCGCTCCAGAACCGCTTGAGGATCTCGAGGTTCCGGACGAAGATTTTCCCCCGCTCCTTGAAGGGCACCCCACAGGCCTCAAACTCCCGCTCGTACCAACCGCCGGCGACCCCAAAGATCAGCCGCCCTTTGGAGATGTGGTCGAGGCTGGTCAGCACCTTGGCCAAGACGACGGGGTTGCGCAGAGGCAGCACGAAGACTCCCGTGCCCAGCTGCAGCCGCTCGGTTTTCATGGCGAGCGCGGTGAGGGTGGTGAGCGACTCGAGGTAGGGGAAGGGCCGCTTCGAACCCAGCAGGATGTGATCCCAGACCCACGCCGATTCGAAGCCCAGGGACTCCGCCCGCGCCGCGAACGCCACGATCTCGTCGATGCTGGGTTCCTCAGGGTAGGGGGTGAAGTTCTTGAGCGCGACCCCGAATCGAACCTCCCGTCCCGTCATCAGGTCACCTCCGGAGTGGTGCCCCCGGCCCCGCGGCCCCGTGCCTCGAGGGCCGTAAACACCCCCTCCGGGGCGATCGGGAGGTCCAGCGGGCGGACGCCCACCGCATCATACACCGCGCTGGCGATCGCCGGGGGGGGCGGCCCGGTGGGCGGCTCCCCGATCCCCCGTGCGTGAAACGGGCCCTTGCCTTCGCCGGACTCCACCGCGATCGGCTGGACGTCCGGGACGTCGAGGGCAGTCGGGATGAGATAGTTGGCGAACAGGGTGGTGAGGTTATTGCCCTCCTCGAGCGTGATCTCCTCCAGCAGCGCCTGACCGATTCCCATCACGGCGCCCCCTTGGATCTGGCCGGCGACGCTTTGGGGGTTGATCGCGCGTCCCACGTCGTGGCACGCCGCGTGTTTGAGCAGGGTGACGGTTCCCGTTTCCGTATCGACCTCGACCTCGACGGCGTGGCAGCCGAAGGTGTAGTCGGGAAAGGTCTTCCCCTGTCCCGTCTCCAAATCCACCGGCGGGGCCTGTTCTCCGCGGAACACCGACAACTGCGCGGTGGACACGCCGCGGCGGCCGCACTCCGCAATGACCCGGGCCAGGGCGATCCTCCGGTCCGGACTTCCCGCGACCCGCACCTGGTCATCGGCGAACTGCAGATCCGTCTCCGCGGCCTCGAGCAACCCCGCCGCGACCGGGGCGACGGCCGCGCGCAGCTCGCGCGCCGCCTGCCACACCGCGTTCCCCGACATGTAGAGCTGTCTCGTGGCGAACGTGCCGCCGGTCAACGGGGTGCGGGCGCTGTCGCCGATGTGCACGGCAACGCGGTCCAGCGACACGCCGAGCTCCTCCGAGGCGATCTGCGCCAGCACCGCCGCCTGGCCCCCGCCGAGGTCGGTCACCCCCGCGCGGATGACGAGCGACCCGTCCGCCTCGAACCCGATCCACGCGCCGGCCTGATCCCGGAACCAGACGGTGCGCCCGTACGGCTGGATGTTGCAGGCGAAGCCGCGCCCCACCCTCGCCGACGTCCGGGAAGGGCGGCTGCGCTCGCCCAGCGCCTCCACCGCGGCGCGGCAGACCTCGGGCAGCGCCACGTGCGTCTCCAGCGCCTCGCCGGTGGGCAGGCGGTCTCCTTTCCTGAGGAAATTGCGCGCACGGAACTCGAGCGGGGGAATCCCCAGCCGCTCCGCCAGGAGGTCCATCTGCGACTCATAGGCGAAGGTCACCTGCATCGCCCCGAACCCGCGCATCGCGCTGGTCGGTACGTTGTTGGTGAACACCGCCTTGGCGTCGATGCTGACGTGGGGCACGCGGTACGGTCCGACGCCCACCACCAGCGCGGCGAACAGCACGCGCGGGCTGAGGAGCGGGAAGGGCCCGGCGTCCCCGAGCAGCGTCATCTCCTGCGCCACCAGTTCTCCGTTCCGGGTTGCCCCCGTCCGGCAGCGCATCAGGAGCGGGTGGCGCTTGGGTCGCGCCAGGAGCGATTCCTGCCGGCTCCAGACCATGCGCACCGGCTGCCGCGTCTTCCACGCCAGCAGGGCCACGTACGGTTCGACCGTCATGTCTTCCTTGCCGCCGAACCCCCCGCCGAGGAACGGCGCGATCACGCGCACCCGGTTGTGCGGGAGCCCGAGGATCTCCGCGATCTCGCGGAAGTGCTCGATCACCTGCGTCGCCGCGCGGACGGTGACGATGCCGTTGTCGTCCACCCAGGCCACGCCCGCCTCCGGTTCCAGGTAGGCGTGGTCCACTCGCTGGGTGCGGTACGTTCGCTCGACCACGGCATCGGCCCGCCGGAACCCCTCGTCCAGGTCCCCCTGCCGCAACCGCCAGTGGATGAGCACGTTGTCCCGATCCGGATGCACCCGGAGCGCGTCGGGGGCGAGCGCCGCTTCGATGTCGAACACGCCGGGCAGCGGCTCGTAGTCGACGTCGATCGCCTCGACCGCCGCGCGGGCCTGCACGTCGGAAGCCGCCGCCACCAGCGCGAGCGGCTGTCCTTGGTAGCAGACCCGGTCCGCGGCCAGGACCGGGGTGGCAAACGGGGCCCGGTTCGTCCCGGTGGCGTCTTCGTGGGTGGCGTTACAGGGGACGTCCTCCGCGGTGAGCACGGCGGCGACCCCCGGCAGGCCGCGCGCCCGAGTGGCATCGATCCGTCTGATCCGGGCAACCGGGTAGATGGAGCGGAGGATGCGGCCGGCCAGCATCCCGGGAAGGCTCCAGTCGGCCGCGTAGAGGGTGGCCCCCTCGACCTTGTCGGCCACGTCGAAGCGCGGCAGCGCCTTGCCGACGATCCTCATCCTACGGGTCGTCCCGCTCCGAACGGGCTGGCACAGCCGCGCACGATTCCACCGCGTCCACGATGCGCGTGTACCCCGTGCAGCGACAGAGGTTGCCCGCCAGGGCCGTCCGGATCTGTGCGCGGGTCGGGGCCGGATGCTCTCGGAGGAAGGCGTACGCCACGAGCAGCATTCCGGGGGTGCAGAACCCGCACTGCGCCGCCTCGCGCTCGAGGAAGGCGCGCTGGAGGGGGTGGAGGCCTTCGGCGCTGCGCAACCCCCGTACCGTCGTGACCGACCGGCCGTGCGCCTGGAGGGCGAGCAGCAGGCATGCGTTGACGGGGGCGTCGTCGAGGAGAATCGTGCAGGTCCCGCACACGCCTTCGCCGCAGCCGTACTTCACCTCCGTGGCGCCAAGGGTGTCGCGCAGGACCGCGAGCAGGGTTTCGTGGGGCGATGCCCAGACCTCGACCGGATGTCCGTTCAGAGAGAACGCTAAGGGGCGTCGGCCCTCGGTCTCGGGGGCGTGCATCGCCGCGTCAGCCTCCCCCCGTCAGGTGCGTGGCGGCGCGCGCCGCCGCGGTGGCCATCGCGCGCCGCGCCATCACCCGCGCCATCGCGCGGCGGTACGCGGCCGACGCGTGCATGTCCGATTCCGGATGCACCTCCGTCGCGACCGCCTCCGCGGCGGCCTCGATCCGCTGGTCGGTCAGCGTCCGGCCGACCAATTGCGATTCGGCGCTCGGGAACCTGACGGGGTTCGGGCCGACGCCGCCCAGGGCCAGCGAGGCGCGGGTGCACCGGCGCGCCCCGTCCAGTGAGACGACCGCACACGCCGCGACGATGGCAAAGTCGCCCGCCCGGCGGACCAGTTCGGCCAACCCGTACCCCGTCCCGGCCTCCGCCGCCGGGATCCTGACGCCCGTCAGCAACTCCGTCGGGGCGAGATCCGTTTGGAGATACCCCAAGAAGAACTTCTCCGCGGCGACCTCCCGCGAGGCCTCGGGCGCGCGGACCTCGAGCGTGGCCCCCAGGGCCGTCATGACCAGCGGAAGCTCCGCGGCGGGGTCGGCGTGGGCGAGGCTTCCGCCCAGCGTCCCGCGGTGACGAACCCGGATGTTCCCGATGACCGCGGCCGCTTCGGCGAGGATCGGGCACCGCCGGCGGATGATCGGATCGGTCTCCAGGGTGCGATGCCGCGTCAGCGCCCCGATCCGGAGACCGTCCCCGTCGTCCGCCACCCGGGCGAGGCCGGGGACGCCGTTGATGTCGATCAGCGCATCCGGTCGGGCCAGCCCCAGGCCCATCATGGGGATCAAGCTTTGGCCCCCCGCCAGGACCTTCCCGTCGGGGTGGACCTGAAGCAGCGCCAGCGCCTCTTCCACGGTGGTGGGTGTGCAGTAGGTGAACGGATACAGGTACACTGGGCAGGTCTCTCCGCGGGCTTCCCTCCGCGGGCAGCGATGTCAACCGCGGACATCGCGCTCGTCGATGCCGGTGATCTTGGGGCCGCGCGCTTCACGCTCGTATACGCGGTCGCCAGGCAGAATCCTTTTGCGGGGAGGGTACGCGCCGCGACGGTGCGAAACCCCAAGGGCGCTCGAGGCCGTCGGGCCGCCTCCGTCGCGTCCCGCCCTCGCCGCACGGTGCGAGTGGTCTTACGATGACACCCGAGTTGGAGGCCGCCCACATGGATTGGGAGCGTCGCCGTCGTCCCTTGGAAAGCGTGCTGGACACCGCAGGCCTGACCCCGCTGGTGCGCCTCCGGCGGGTGGCGGGCGATCTTGCCGCGGCCGTGCTGGGCAAACTCGAGTACTTCGGCCCCAGCGGCAGCGTGAAGGATCGCATCCTGCCGTTCTTGGTGGAGCAGGCGGAACGCCGCGGCGACCTGCGGCCCGGTATGACGATCATCGAAGGCACGACCGGTAACACCGGGATCGCCACGGCGATGGTGGGGGCGGCCAAAGGCTATCGGGTGATCATCGTGATGCCGGAAGGCATGAGCCGCGAGCGTCAGCAGACGATCCAGGCGTACGGCGCGGAACTGGTGCTGACGCCGGGCGGCGAGAGCGATGTGGACCTGGTGCTCGAGAAGGTGCGGCAGCTGAAGGCGGATCACGCGGGGCGCATGTGGGAGGTGGGTCAGTTCTCGAACCAGGACAACGTCCTTGCGCACCGCCGCTCGACCGGGCCGGAGATTTGGGAGCAGACCGACGGCCGCGTCGATGCGTTCGTCGCCTCGCAGGGGACGGGGGGGACGCTCACCGGGGTCAGCGCCTGCCTGAAGGAGCAGAAGCCCTCGGTTCGTAGCTTCGCCGCCGAGCCGGCGGAATGCGCGATCCTGGCCGGTCGGGGGTGGGGACCGCACAAGATCGAGGGGATCGGGGACGGCTTCATCCCTGACGTCCTCGATCTGCAATGGGTCGACGGGGTCGTGACCGTCTCCTCCGATGAGGCGATCGCCATGGCACGGCGTTTGGCGCGGGAAGAGGGGATTTTCTGCGGCATCTCCTCGGGGTGCAACGTCGTGGCGTGCCTCAAGGTCGCGCGCGCCTATCCCGAGCTTCGGACGATCGTGACGATGATCAACGACAACGGGCTGCGCTACCTCTCGACCGAGCTCGTCGGCAATCGGGGGGCGGTGGAGACCCCCTCGCGGGCCCACCCCCCCCGCCCGGAGGATCTGCGGCGGCTTTCCGCGCGGCGGCTGGTCGTCATCGACTGATCGGTCCCGGGGGGTCGCAAGGGAACTTTTCGGCCCGCCGAGAACGTAAGAGGGCCAGGGCCCGGGTCCGGAGAGCGTCGGTGGCGCGTGTGCCCGCCGGGGATCCCCGGGTGGCTTATGCTGGCCTTGGAGATCGAGCGGGCCCCCGGAATTGCAGGGTGTCGGCGGCGCCCGGACTGAAACTCGTAAACGGTCGGGCTGAAGGGGGTGAGCAGGGCGAAGTTTATCCCGAAGCCCGTGAGCGTGCGATGTTCCTGGACCAAGACAAGGACCACAACCGAATCGTGAGAGGGAGGGACGAACGCCTATGGTGCGCTTGAGCAAGTCGATCATGCTGGTTTTGTGTGCCGTTCTCGCGACCGGTGCGCTCTTCGTCACAGCCGTGCCGGCGGCTCAGATGGGCCCGGTGACCGACCCGATTGGGGTCGTGAAGGTCGGGCCGGGCGAGCCGATTACGATCGCCTACTGGCTGGTGACCTCGGGGTCCGACGGCTCGCTGGGCACCGACAGTAAGCGGGGCATCGAGATCGCCATCGATGACATGCACGGGAAGTTCATGGGACACGACATCAAGCTGATCGGCGAGGACAGCGGCTGCAACGCCGAGGGCGGGCAGACCGCGGCGACGAAGGTCGCCGCGAACGCGTCCGTGGTGGTGGCGATCGGCGGGAGCTGCTCGAGCGAGACCGTGCCCGGCGCGCCGATCCTGTGGAAGGCCGGCATCGCCTCGGTGTCGCCCTCTGCCACGGCGCCGAAGCTCACCGATCCGGCCCGCGGTCCGGATTTCGACGGGTTCCTGCGGGTCGTGCACAACGACAAGGTCCAGGGCGAACGCGCGGCGACGTTCGTGCGCACGGTGCTGAAGCTCAATCGGGTGGCAACGATCCACGACGGAAGCCCGTACGCGGAGGGGCTGACGAGCGTCTTCGCCGACAACTTCAAGAAGATGGGCGGGACGATCACCACACAGGAGGCGGTCGCGCCCACCGACACGGACATGCGGCCGGTGCTCACCCGGATCGCCTCGACCAAGCCAGACATGCTGTACTACCCGATCTTCATCGCCGCCGGCGGGTTTATCACGCGTCAGTCGCGCGAGATCGAGGGGCTGAAGACCGTGACGCTGATGGGCGCGGACGGGCTGGATTCGCCGGACTTCGCCAAGGCGGCGGGGGACGCGGCCAAGGGCATGTACTTGAGCAGCCCGGACCTGACCCCCGCGGCGCTGGGGCCGCGGTACGGGACGGAGTTTCTCCCGAAGTACGAGAAGAAGTACGGGCAGAAGCCGATCTCCGGCTTCCACGCGCATGCCTACGACGCGACGATGGTCGCGTTTGCCGCGATCCAGAAGGTCGCGAAGGTCGACGGCGGGTCGCTGTACATCGGGCGGAAGGCGCTGCGCGACGCGCTGTTCGCGACCAAGGGGTTTAAGGGTATTACCGGGACGTTGACCTGCAACCAGTACGGAGACTGCGGAGATCCGCACATCGCCGTCTATCAGGTCGTCTCCGCGAATCCCGCGACGTGGAGCTTGGGGACCGATCCCAAGAAGGTCTGGCCGACCAAGTAGCGTGCCGGGCACCTGACGACACCAGCGTAGAAGCGTAGATGACGGGGATGAGCCGGGGGCGCGTGACGTCTTCGGCTCGTCCCCGTGTTATTCCCGTGGGGCGCGGAGGGCCGGGATGCGGGTGAGGCGCCGACGGATCACGTACGTGGACGTTTTCCTGTGGGGGTTCCGCATCGCGGTGGTGTTCATCGTGGTGGTCGGGTCGATCGCCACCTTGAAAGAGGGACGCTACACGGGGCGGCAGTGGGGGGATTTCGTGGAGTTCGGGTTGGCGCAGGGTGGGATCTACGCGCTGATCGCCCTCGGATACACGATGGTATACGGGGTCCTGAACATGATCAACTTCGCCCACGGCGAGGTGTTCATGTCCGGGGCGTACATCGCCTACTACGTGGCGGTTCCGCTGGGCGCCTCCGGATTCATCAATCGCTACGTGCTGATCTCGCTGCTCCTCCTCACGGCGGTGGCGATCGCGGTGTCGACGAGCGTCGCCCTGCTGGTGGAGCGAATCGCCTACCGGCCGCTGCGGCGGGCGCCGCGGATGATCCCGCTGATCACCGCGATCGGCGCGTCGTTTTTCCTCCAGTACACCTTCCGCAGCTTGTTCGGCGCCGGCGTCCAAGCGTACCCGGACATTGGCGCGCTGACCGGCGAGTGGCAGATCGGGCCGGTGCACATTCTCCGGACGCAGGCCATCGTGCTGGTGGCCGCGGTCGTGGCGATGCTGGTGCTGTACGTGGTCGTGATGCGGACGAAGTTCGGGAAGGCGATGCGGGCGGTGTCGGAGGATCGGGACGCGGCCGCGTTGATGGGGATCGACGTCGACCGGGTCATCGTGTTCACCTTTGCCCTCGGCGGGGCGATGGCGGGGGTGGGGGGGATCCTCTACGCCTTGGTGTTCAAGCAGGTCTACTTCTTCTCGGGGTTCGTCCCCGGGATCAAGGCCTTCACGGCCGCGGTGTTGGGCGGGATCGGCAACATCCCCGGGGCGATGCTCGGCGGGTTCTTCCTGGGAGTGGTGGAGTCGCTGGGGCCGGCGCTGTTTCTGGACGGGCTGGGCGTCCGGGCGCCCTATCAACTGCGGGACGTCATCGCATTCACGATGCTGCTGATCATGCTGATCTTCCGGCCGTCGGGGTTCCTCGGGGAGCGCCTTGCGACCAAGCGGGCCTAGCGCCGTCGTCCGGATCGGCCTGATCTTCGGGGTGATCGCGGTCTACCTGTGTTTGACCGGCATCGTCGAGACGTTCAAGGGGCGTTGGATCGTCAGCGATCTGCTGGGCTTGGGATGGTCGTTGCTGCTGATCACCGGGGCGGCGGGGGGGTACGTCGCGGCGCGCCGCCGGTCCTGGGCGGGAGCGGTGGCCGCCGGCGGAGGCGTGGGCCTCCTCACAGGGGCGTCGCTCGCGCTGCTCCTGCTGCTCGGCTCCTGGGTCGATCTTCGCGTGATGTTCATAAACGCTTCGCCGGGCCTCTACGCCCTGTTGGCGTTCGGCCGCGATGTCCGCACGGGGGTAGGGCTGCTGCTGTTCAGCCAGGGGGCGGCGGGGGTCTGTGGAGCGCTCCTCTGTCTCATGCCGCCGCGAGCCCGCCGGGCCCTCCTGGTGGGTCCGCTTGCGGCGCTGATCCTCAGCGTGTTCCAGGATCTCCTCCAACTCCTCTTGCAGGATCCGGGGCTTCCCCTGACGGCCCGCGGATACCTCTTCGGCGTCAACGGGCCGACGCTGCACGGGGCGGTCACGGTCTGCCTGGTGACCTGGGTCGGCACCGGGGCCTGGCGCCACTCGCGGGGCGCGGTTCGTACCCGAATCGACGCGCTCCCCCCGGCGGGTCGGCGCGGGTTGTGGTGGTCGGGAATCGCGGTGGGCGTCGCCTGCCTCTTGCTGGTCCCCGTGGCGGGGGGACCGTTCGTCGCGCAGGTGATGGTGACGGTGGGCTTGTTCACCCTGATGGGGCTGGGGCTCAATCTGGAGGTCGGGTTCGCCGGACTGCTCGACCTCGGCTTCGTCGCATTCTTCGCGATCGGCGCCTACACGGTCGGGCTGCTTACCTCGCTCGGCCAGTACGGGATCGTGCACCTCTCGTTCTGGGCCGCGGTCCCGTTCGCCGTCGTCGTCTCCCTGATCTCGGGGGTGATCTTCGGGATTCCCGTCCTGCGCGTGCGGGGCGACTATCTCGCCATCGCCACGCTGGGGCTGGGGGAGATCGTGCGCCTGCTCGTGCTCTCCGACGCCCTGCGGCCGTGGCTCGGCGGCTCGTTCGGAATCCTCACCATTCCCCGGCCGGTGATCGCCGGCCTCGAGCTGTCCGGCCCTCGCCAGCTCTATTACCTCACGCTTGCCGCATCGGCGCTGGTGGCGTACGTGGCCTGGCGGCTGCAGTACTCTCGGTTGGGGCGGGCGTGGGGGGCGATCCGCGAGGACGAGGACGTCGCGCAGGCGATCGGCATCGACCTGGTCATGACCAAACTGCTGGCGTACGGTCTCGGAGCGGCGTTCGCGGGGGTGGGGGGAGCGATCTTCGCGGTGATGCTGGGATCGATCTTCCCGCAGAGCTTCCAGCTGCAGATCTCGATCAACGTCCTGGTCCTGATCATCTTGGGCGGGATCGGGAGCCTCTGGGGGGTGGTCGTCGGCGCCTTCGTGCTCGTGGGCCTGCCGGAGCTGCTGCGCGAGTTCGGGGAGTTCCGCTTCCTCGTCTACGGCGCGGTGCTGGTGGCGATGATGCTGTTGCGGCCCGAGGGGCTGGTGCCGTCGAGGGTTCGCCAGCGAGAGCTGCATGCGGAGGGAGACGTTCCGGTGGGTGGCGTCATCTCCGTGCCCGAGGGATCGGTCGCGGGCGAGGGTTCGGCGGGAGGGTAAGGCGGCGCGATGAGCATTTTGATCACCCAGGGCATGACGAAGCGGTTCGGGGGGCTCGTGGCCGTCGGCGGGCTTGATCTGGAGGTGGCCGACCGGGCGATCCACAGCATCATCGGACCCAACGGCGCCGGCAAGACCACGGTGTTCAATTGCGTGACGGGGTTCTATCGGCCGGAGGAGGGGGCGATCCACTTCCGCGGCGAGCCGATCAACGGGCTCGATCCCGACCAGATCGCCCGCCTGGGGATCGCGCGGACCTACCAGAACATCCGGCTCTTCGGCAACATGACCGTGCTCGAGAACGTGCTGGTCGGCGAACACATCCACCTTAAGTCGACGTGGATGGGCGCGATCCTGCACACCCGAGAGACGCAGCGGTTGGAGGCGGAGGCGGTAGAGGAAGCGCGCCGGCTGCTCCGGTTTGTGGGGTTGGACGGCAAGCGGGAGTTCTTGGCGAAGAATCTCCCCTACGGCGAGCAGCGCCGGCTGGAGATCGGACGCGCGCTGGCGACGCGGCCCGCCCTGCTGCTGCTCGACGAGCCGGCCGCCGGGATGAACCCCCGCGAGAGCCTGGAGACGATGGCGTTTATCGGCCGGCTGCGCGAAGAACTCGGCCTGGCCATCCTGCTGATCGAGCACCAGATGCGGGTGGTGATGGGGATTTCCGATCGGGTCACCGTGCTCGACTACGGGGTGAAGATCGCCGAGGGCACCCCCCGGGAGATCCAGGCCGATCCCCGCGTGATCGAAGCCTACCTCGGCAAGAAGGCCGCGATGGGAACCGCGCGGTGACCGACCACCCCGCTTCGGCCCTGCTGGAGATCGAGGACCTCCACGTGTCCTACGGGGCGATCCACGCGCTGCGCGGGGTGTCGTTCGAAGTGGCGGCGGGTAAGATCGTCACCCTGATCGGGGCCAACGGCGCCGGCAAGAGTACGACCTTGAACACGATCAGCGGGCTGCTCCGCCCCCACCAGGGCCGGGTGCGGATGGCGGGGGAGGACCTCACCGCGGTCCCCCCGCACGAGATCGTGCTCAAAGGAATCGTCCAGGTGCCGGAGGGGCGCCGCATCTTCGGGCGGCTCTCGGTCCTGGAAAATCTGGAGATGGGCGCGTTTACGCGGACGGACGCGGGTGAGATTCGGGAGGATCTCGCCCGCGTCTTTGCCCTTTTCCCCCGCCTGAAGGAGCGGATGCACCAGGTCGCCGGCACGCTCTCCGGGGGGGAGCAGCAGATGCTCGCCATGGGCCGCGCGCTGATGGCCCGGCCCAAGGTGCTGCTGATGGACGAGCCGTCGATGGGGCTGGCTCCCATCCTGGTCGAGCAGATCTTCGAGGCGATCCTCGACATCAACCGTCAGGGGACGACGATCCTGCTCGTCGAACAGAACGCCTATATGGCGCTGACCATCGCCGACCGCGGCTACGTCCTCCAGACCGGCGGCATCGTCCTCCAAGGCGAGGCGGCCCAGCTCGCCGCCAACGAGGAGGTCAAGCGTGCCTACCTGGGAGAGTGAGGGCGTGCTCCGGGGGACGCTAGAGGAGGTGGGGTGCGTGTCGGTCACAGAGACGCGGCAGGGGACGGTGACGCGGTTGACGGGAGGCCAGGCCCTGGTCGCGTGCCTCAAGGCGCAGGGGATCGAGGTGGTGTTCGGCCTGCCGGGGGTGCAGCTGGACTGGCTGTTCGACGCGCTCTACCTCGAGCGTGACGCGATCCGCGTGGTGCACACGCGCCACGAACAGGCGACCTCTTACATGGCCGACGGTTACGCCCGCACCACCGGCCGGGTGGGCGTCTGCGTGATGGTGCCCGGACCGGGCGTATTGAACGCCACCGCCGGGCTGGCGACGGCCTACGCCTGCTCGTCCCCGGTCCTGTGCTTGACCGGGCAGATCCCCTCCAAGCTGATCGGCGTCGGCCGCGGCCTGCTGCATGAGATCCGAGACCAGCTGGGGGCGCTCCGGTCGGTGACCAAGTGGGCGGCCCGGGCCAGCACACCCGAGGAGATCCCCGGGGTGGTGCTTGAGGCCTTTCGACAGCTGCACACCGGGCACGTGCGGCCGGTGGCGATCGAGGTTCCGCTGGATACGCTGGCGGCCACCGCGGACGTCACCCTAATCGGCCGCGTCGCGGGGGAGCGCCGGACCGGCGACGCCGACGCGATCGAACGCGCGGCCAAGGTGTTGGGCGCCGCCGAGCGCCCGAGCATCTTCGTTGGCGGCGGCGTGATTCGGGCGGAGGCCTGGGAGCCCCTGGGGCAACTGGCGGAGATGCTGCAGGCGCCGGTGGTCATGTCGAGCAACGGCAAGGGGGCGCTCTCCGACCGGCACTACCTCGCCCACACCATGGTCGCCGCCCAGGATCTGCTGCCGCAGTCCGACGCGGTGCTGATCTGCGGGACGCGCTTCCTCCAACCGGCGAACTCGACGTGGGGCCCGACGTGGAGCCGGCGCGACGGGCAGACGCTGGTTCAGATCGACATCGATCCTGAGGAGATCGGCCGCAACTGCACGCCCGCGATCGGCATCGAGGCCGACGCGCGGTGGGGGCTCGAGGAGCTCGTCGCCCGGGTGCCGCGCCACAACCGGAAGCGGGGATCCCGCCGCGACGAGATGCTCGCGGAGAAGCAGCGGGCCGACGCGCTCCTCCAGGCCGTCCAGCCCCAGGCCGCCTTCGCCGCCGTCATTCGCGAGGCGCTGCCCGAGGACGGGATCCTGGTGTGCGAGAGCACCCAGGTGGGCTACTGGGCGCAGTACGGCGGGTTCCCGGTCTATCTGCCCCGGACGTTCCTGACCTCCGGGTACCAGGGGACGCTGGGGTACGGGTTTGCCACCGCGCTCGGCGCGCAGGTGGGCGCCCCCGGCCGGAAGGTCGTGTCCATCAACGGAGACGGGGGCTTCATGTACACGATGCAGGAGCTGTCGACGGTGGTTCGCCACGGGATCAACGTCGTCGCGATCGTCTTCAACGACAACGCGTTCGGCAACGTCCGCCGCATTCAGCGGGATTCCTTCGGCGGCCGCCTGATCGCTTCGGACCTCGTCAATCCGGACTTCCTGAAGCTGGCCGAGGCGTTTGGGGTCGACGGCTACCGCGCCGAGGGGCCGGAGGGCCTGCGGCCGGTGTTAAGCCGAGCGCTCGGCAACGACCGTCCGGCGTTGATCGAGGTGCCGGTTGGCGAAATGCCGAGCGTGTGGCCGGTGATCCGGGCGGGTTACCGGGCGTAGCGCCGGACTCAGTCCGCCGAGGAGCGCGCGGCGGTCCGCTCGGTTGGCCCGGGGAGCGGAGAGGTGCTCGGGAGCGTGAACGTAAACGTGCTTCCCGCGTTCACCCGGCTCGCCGCTCCGATGCGGCCGCCGTGGGCCTCGACGATGTGCCTGGCGATCGCCAGGCCCAGCCCCGTTCCTCCGCCCTCGCGTGAGCGCGAGCGTTCCACGCGGTAGAATCGGTCGAAGACCCGAAGGAGATCGTCGGCGGGAATTCCGCGGCCGGTGTCCGAGACCGAAACACTGACCTCGGCGGCCGCCCCCAGTAGCGAGACTTCGACCGTGCCCCCGTCCGGCGTAAACTTGATCGCGTTGTCGAGCAGGTTGGTCAGTACCTGAAGGATTCGGTCCCGGTCGGCCAGGGCAACGACGGGCCCCGCGCACGTCGAGCGGAGCGCGACCCGGTGCCGATCGGCCTGGGGGCGCATCCGGCTCAGCGCTTCGGCGACGAGCTCGTCCAGCCTGACGGGGGCGGGCTCGAGGGACACCGTCTTGGACTCCAGGCGTGAGAGATCCATCAGGTCGTCCACCAGCTTCATCAGACGGGTCGCCTCGCTGTCGATGATCGTGAGGAAGCGACGGCACGTCGTCTCGTCGGCGATCGCCCCGGCCAGCAGCGTCTCGGTGAATCCCTTGATCGATGTCAATGGCGTGCGCAGCTCGTGGGAGACATTGGCGGTGAGTTCCCGCCGCAGCCGCTCGGTCCGGCGGAGTTCGGTGGCGTCCCGCACGACCGCAACCGCCCCGGACGCTTCGCCGTCCTGCCCTCCCAGCGGCGTGGCGTGCAGGTCCAGGATCCGCTCGCCGCGGGGGTCGGGGCTGAATTCCTCGGCGACGTCGCGCCGCTCGGCCGCCGCCGTTTCGATCCACCGGCAGCTGGGGTGATCGCCCAGCACGTCCCGCAGCCGGCGTCCCCGGGCGACGGCGGTGAGGCCCAACAGCTCCTCGGCGGCGCGGTTAAAGAGGAGGATCGTGCCCTTCGCGTCGACGGCGACCACGGCATCGCTCATGCTCGAGATGATCGCCTCGATCTTGTAGCGCTCCTCGGTCACGGCGGCCAACTTGAGGCGCAGTTCCTCCGCCATCGCGTTGAAGGTGCTGGCGAGGTGACCGATCTCGTCCCGGCTGCGGATCGTGGCCCGGGCGGACAGATCGCCCGCGGAGATCCGGGTCGCCGCCCGGGAGAGTTCGAGCACAGGGGCGGCCAGCGCGCGGGCGCGCCACGTGCCGAGCAGCAGGGCGACGACGATGCCGGCGAGCAGCGCCTCCCCCAGCGCCTTCCACACCTCATCGAGCGCCCGATCGACCCACCGGCGCGGCACGCTGACCTCGACGACCCCGACGGTCGCTCCTCCCACCTTCATCGGCGCGGCGGCGAAGATGCGGACCTCGCCGCTCCTCCCATCGGGCCGGATCACGGTGGTGGGTTTGTCGGCGAGGGCGGAGGCCACCTCGGGCGCCACCGGACCGCCGACCTGGTCGGCCCACCGCCCGGTCGGCGGCGGCTGCCCGCTGGCGTCCTTCACCCCGATGTACACGCCGTCGCGCCACGACGAGCCGCTGGCGATGTCGTCGAGGCGGGCGATACTTGCCCCGTTCATCTGGTAGTTCGCGAGCATCCGCGCGGTGGTCTTCGCTTCGTTCAGCACGGCGCGCTGGTAGTCGTTCACGTACACGCGGGAGATGTTGGGGATCAGCACGGCCGCGGCGATGCCGAGCGAGAACAGGACCAGCAGCAGGTAGGTGCTGGTCAGTTTCCAGCGCAGGCTGCGGCTCATGTCGGATCCTTCTTCAGCTTATAGCCGACCCCGCGCACCGTCGTGATGTAGGTGGGGGTGTTGGGGTCATCCTCGATCTTTTCGCGCAGGCGGCTGATGTGCATATCCACCGTGCGGGTGCTGCCGAAGTAATCGTAGCCCCAGATGTGCTCGAGCAGAAAGTCGCGGGTGAAGACCCGGTTGGGGTGGCCCATCAGCAGTTGCAGCAGGTCGAACTCCTTGGTCGTCAGGTCGACCACCCGTCCGCGCAGCCGCACTTCGTGCGTGGTCGGATCGAGCGCCAGGCCGCCGATCGAGAGCGGCGCACTCCCCGGCCGCTCCACCCCCCGGGCGGTCCGCCGCAGGATCGCGCGCACCCGGGCGACGAGTTCCCGCGGGCTGAACGGCTTGGTCACATAGTCATCCGCACCCAGTTCGAGCCCCACCACCCGCTCTTGCTCGCCGTCCTTGGCCGTGAGCATGAGGATGGGGACCGACGACTCGCGCCGGATGTGGCGGCAGACTTCCAAGCCATCGACGTACGGGAGCATCAGGTCCAGGATCACAAGGTCGGGGGTCTCGGCTTTCGCCTTCGCCAGGGCCTCGTGGCCGTCGTAGGCGACGGACACCTCAAACCCCTCGTGGGCAAGGTTGTAGCGGACCAGTTCCACGATGTGCGGCTCGTCGTCAACGATCAGGATACGCCCGCCGGGTTGACTCTCGGTTTTCGGTGCGATCGTCGGCACCTTCTGCCCTCCGTCTTGTTCGCATCTATATTAGCATTGTCGAGCAGGCCTGTACGACGGGTGTCACGGTTTGGTGACGAATCGGTAACGCCCCCGCGGATGGCGGCCGCAGCTCTGCCGCTCGAGGGGGCAGGGGAGGTCTTCCCGTGCGTCGAAGGCCCAGGAGCGAACGACGGTTCGCGACAGGCAACCGCACAGCCCCCGGTCGAACGGCGCGGGGGCGCCCCGGATGGAGAGTTCCCAAAGGGAGGCCGTTTCGTGGAGTCGTTTACATTTCCGCCTGCGCCCAACCCCCAGATCACGGAGTGGCCGGGCACGCCCATCGGCAGAAGCAACACCATCACCCGGACGAAGACCCGCACCGCCGTGCACGACAAGAACCTCGACCGCGTCGAGGGCAGGCGGGACGAGTTGGTCGCGGCCGCCGTGGAACACCTGGTCAAGCGCGCCGGCAAGGATGCGCTCTACCTGCAGGATGTGATCATCCATGGGGTGCGCGTGCGCGCGATCACGAACTCCACCCACCTCCACACCCTCTGGTCGCTGAACTGGTACAGTCCGGAGGAGTGGCAGCGGACCACCGGCCTCACCCCTCCGCGGCAGCCCCAGGTCACGGTGTACGCGCTCGGCGGGGTGAACGACCAGGCGGAGGCCGCCTACTACAGCCGGCGCACGAACACGATCGTGTTTTTCAACACGGCCTACTATGGGCAGCTCAAGTCGTGGGTCCTCGGCGCGGTGGGACGGGTCCTGGCCGAGGAGTGGGGGATCCACAGCATCCACGGCGCCTGCGTCGAGAAGGACGGGGAAGGGGTGCTGTACATCGCCCCCACCGGCACCGGCAAAAGCACGTCCTCCTACGGGCTCCAGGCCACGTACCCGAACACCCGGTTCCACTCCGACGACTGGGTGTACGTCCGCTACGCCTGCGCGATGCGCGACGGCCGCCGGATCGCCCCCTTCGAGATCGTCCCGTCGCGCGGGGAACCGATCCGCGGCTACCGCGTGTTCCGGTGGCTGGAGGAGCGCCGGGGCGAGGGCGGTCAGGTGCGCGGGCTCGATCTGGAGAATCGCGAGACCACCGTCCCCCTGGCGTCGATCGATCTCGGGCAGCCCATCCAGGCGTACGCCTACACGAGCGAGAAGATCTTTTACCTCCGCACCAACCTGGTGAGCAGTTTCCCGCTGTCCGCCCACGAGATGCTGCGTTCGTGCCTGGAGAACGTGCCGGACGTCCTGCCCACGTTCATCGAAGTTCACCGGGCCGATCTCGACGCGCTGACGGAGGCCGTCCGTCGGGACTCGGGGCCGGCCGGGGATTTCTTTCAGGCGATGGACCCGGACCAGATTCGTACGCTCCTGGCGCGGCTGATCGCCTTCGACAACGGTCGGGCGATGCTGGACATCACCCGCATCCTCCCCCCCGCCCGCGTGGTTTCGAACCCCATGGCGCCGACGCGGTTGGGCAGCGTGATCCTGCTGAAGCGGGATCCGCGCGAGCAGACGGTGCTGGAATCCCTGTCGGTGGAGAAGTTTATCGGCCGCCTCCTCCGCGGCGAGACCCCCGACCGGAAGAAAGAGACCGCGTACAACGCCTACCGGGCGGTCGACGACGAGGCCGAGCGGCGGTTCATCGACCGGCTGGAAGCGGAGATCGCACCGGGCGGAAGGGCCGAACTCCTCTACCCGGCGTTGATGCGCCACCAGGACACACCCGAGACCCTGGCCGAGGAGGTCGAGCTGTTTCGGATCCTGCACCGCTCGTGCCGGTGCTACGACCTCAACACCATCCTGACCGCCGATCCCCAGGTGCACGGCCTGCAAGAGGCGGTGGCCGCGACGATGGCGCTGATCGCGTACGCGCTCGCCGTCCGCCGGGGGAACGTGCTCCTGACCATCGGCGACTATCGCCGGGCGCTCACCTCGCCTCCGGTCTCGGCTTGAGCCGCGACCCGAGTGCGGCGGAGCGGGCGCTCATTCCCCGCCACCGAGGAGACGACTGATGGAGCCGCACGCGTACGCGCAGGAGCACCGGGCCCGCTTTACCGATGCGCTGAAGGAGTTCGTCCGCATCCCGAGCATCAGCACGTTGCCGGCGCACCACGCGGATCTGGGGCGGGCCGCGGAGTGGATCGCCGGTCGTCTCACGGAGATCGGGCTGTCGGCCCGGGTGATGCCGAACGGGACGCACCCCGCGGTGTACGCGGAGTGGACCGGTGCGCCCGGGGCGGCCACGCTGCTCTGCTACGGGCACTACGACGTTCAGCCTCCCGACCCGCTCGACCTGTGGACCTCGCCGCCCTTCGACCCCACGCAGCGGGGCGACGACCTCTACGGCCGCGGCGCCTCCGACGACAAGGGGCAGCTCTTGATCGAGGTGTTCGCGGTCGAGTCGCTGCTCCGGGCCACCGGCCGGTTGCCCCTCAACATCAAGTTCATCGTGGAGGGCGAAGAGGAGATCGGCAGCCCGAGGATGATCCCGTTGATCAAGAAGCACCGGCAGCTCCTCCGGGCGGACGTCTCGCTGGTGTGCGACGGGAGCTTTTACGCGCCCGATCACCCGTCGCTGGTGACGGGCCTGCGCGGGATGCTCTACACCGAGGTCGAGCTCCAGGGCGCCAACCGGGACCTGCACTCCGGCATCTTCGGGGGCGCCGCCCCCAACCCCGTGGATGGGTTGGCCCGGATCATCGCCGGGCTGAAGGACCGCCGCGGGCGGGTGACGATTCCCCGATACTATGCCCCCGTCGCCCCCCCCACCGATTTCGAGCGGCGCAGCTGGGCGCAGCTCGGGTTCCGGGACGAAGCGTACCTCTCGGATCTGGGCGTGGGGGACGCCCCGGGCGAGGACGGATACTCCATCCTCGAGCGGCGGTGGGCGCGTCCCACCTTGGAGGTCCACGGGATCGCGGGAGGGTACACCGGTCCCGGAGCGAAGACCGTTATCCCCTCCCGCGCGACCGCCAAGATCAGCATGCGCCTCGTGCCGGACCAGCGACCTCAGGCGGTCCTGCGCGCGTTCACCCGCAAGGTGCAGCGGCTGACCCCCGCCGGGCTCCGTGCCGAGGTCCGGTTGCTCGGCGCCGGGGCGCCGCTCGCGGTGTCCCCCGACGCGCCCGCGATCCGCACCGCCGCCCGGGCGTTGGAGGAGGTCTTCCACCGCCCCCCGGCCTTCATCCGCGAGGGGGGGAGCGTTCCCGTCGCCGCCGAGTTCCAGCATGTGCTCGGCGCGCCGCCCGTGCTGATGGGGTTCGGGCTGCCCGACGACAACCTGCACTCCCCCAACGAGAAGCTCCACCTGCCGAACTTCACCCGCGGAATCGAGGCGGTCATCCGGTTCATCCAGTTGCTGGGGGAGGGCGGGGCGGGGTGACCCGGTAGTGCGCGGCACGATGCGGGCGCTGGTGAAGCCCGCGGCCGGGCCCGGGCTCGAGATCCGATCGCTGCCGATCCCCACCCCCGGCTCCGGTCAGGTGCTGGTCCGCGTCCACGCCGGTGGTATCTGCGGCACCGATCTGCACATCGAGCGGTGGGATCCGTGGGCGGCCGGCCGCCTCCGCCCCCCGCGGGTGATCGGCCACGAGTTCTGCGGCACGGTCGTCGAGCTCGGTCCCGACGTGCACGGCGTGTCGGTCGGCGACTTCATCGCCGGGGAATCTCACGTCAGCTGCGGGCACTGCCACCTCTGCCGGCGCGGCGAGGCCCACATCTGCGAGGCCCTGGAGATCATCGGCGTCGATCGCGATGGGGCCTTCGCCGACTACGTGGTGGTTCCCGCGCCGAACGCCTGGAAGATGGCCCCGGGGACCCCCCCCGAGATCGCGGCGATCATGGATCCCTTCGGGAACGCGGTGCACACGGCCCTGGCGGCGGATCTCGGCGCCCGGTCAGTCCTGGTGATGGGCTGCGGCCCGATCGGGCTGTGCGCCGTCCTGATCGCGCGCCGGGCCGGCGCGACCCCGATCCTCGCGGCGGACGTGAACCCCTATCGCCTCGCCCTCGCCCGCACGCTGGGGGCCGACCGGGTGATGGACGCCCGGACCGAGGACGTCCCCGGGATCGTACGCGCGCTCACGGACGGGGCGGGGGCGGACGTGCTGCTCGAGTTCTCCGGGCACGGGCAGGGGCTCCACAACGGACTGGCGGCGCTGCGCAACGGGGGGTTCGCCGCGCTCTTGGGCCTCCCCGGTCGGCCCATCGAACTGGACCTTGCCAACGACGTGATCGTCAAGGGCATCCGCCTCCAGGGGATCTTCGGCCGGCGGTTGTGGGAGACATGGTACGAGGCCACGGCACTGCTCGCCTCGGGGGTGGACATCCGGCCGGTGATTACGCACCGGCTGCCGATGGCTCGGTTCGCGGAGGCGTTCGCCTTGATGCGGTCGGGCGAGTGTGGGAAGGTGCTCCTGACGGTGGAGGACAGCCGCACCGGCTGACCCCCACCGTCAGGGACGCGCGATTGCGTTACCGTCCGTGTGGTGCGCTGACCACCACCGACCCGCTCGGAGCGCGGCGTCCGCCCGCCGGTTCCCGGGTGACTTCGATCGCATCGGGCGGGACGGCCAACTCCGGTCCCTCCACGATCAGCCTGGCATCCCCGCCGGCGTCAAGCCGAGCCGTGCCGAGCGAGGTCCATCGGTCTCCGTGGCGCACCCAGGCCTGATAGGTCTCGCCCGCCGGGGGTGGCGCGAACTCCTCAAAGGTCAGCACCGCGATGCCCACCCCGGCCTGGCCGCGGTAGACCGCATGCGTCCGCGCCGGCACACCCGGGGCGGGCTCGAGGCGGACCGCCACGGTCTCGCTCGACGTAAGCAGGGCGAGCGCCCGGGCATCGCGCCCCCGCGCCACCTGATCGTCGTGTACGCGGATCCCCAACAGCGTTCCCAGTCCGAGCGCGCCGACCACCAGCGCGGTGACCGCGGGAGACAGGCCCGCCCTGAGTTTCTGCAGGCCGGCCCGGATTCGGGTCTTGGCGGTTCCGAGCGGGAGGCGGAGTTCGGCGGCGACCTGTTCGTGGGTTAAGTTTTCGAAGAAGGCAAGGTCCACCGCTTGACGCTGCGTTGGCGGAAGCGCCTCCAGCGCGTCGCGGACGATAGCGCGCTCGGCTTCGCGCCTCACCACCTCGCCCGGCTCGGGGGCGGGATCGGGGACCTGCGCCAGCCGCTGGCCGTCCGGGTCCTCGTCCAGCCGCGGCTGCCGGCTCCGCCGGCGAAGTTCGTTCAGGATCCGAAAGTGGGCGATCTGGAAGACCCACGGCCGGAACGCGCCCCGCTCCGGCGAGAAGGTGCCGGCCTTGCGCCACACCGCGAGGAAGACGTCTTGGACGATCTCTTCCGCCGACACGCGGTCCACCGTCTGCGCGGCCAGGGAGAAGATCCGCGAGGCGTACCGGCCGTAGAGCGGCCCGAGGGCGTCCTGGCGGCCGGCCGCCAGCAGCCGCATCAAGTCCTCGTCGCTGGGATCGCGCGGCTCGCCGGCGCCGCGGCCCGCGTGCACCTCCCGCCGCCACCCCCACCGCGGACGCTCGGCCGGCATGCTCAGTTCCCGACCGTGATCGTCCCGTGCATGAACGGGTGGATCATGCAGGCGTACTCATAGGTCCCGGCCTTGTCGAAGGTGACCGTAAAGCTTGTGCCGGGTAGGATCGGGCCGGAGTTCCACCGCTGGTCCGCGCTCGTCGACGTGTGGGGGATGGCGTCGGCGTTGATCCAGGTGACAGTCTCGCCGACCGTCACCCGAATCGTCGCGGGAGCGAACGCGAAGTCCTTGACCCGAACCCCGCCGCTGGCGGCGGACGCCGCCGCGATGGGGGCCGACCCCGCCTGCCCGAACGAGGGCGTCGACGCGGTTGGGGGCGCCGTCAGCGCGCGGGCTTTGGACCCGGGGACGGGCTGGAGGACGATCTTCCTAGGCGCGGCCCCGACCGGGATCGTCGCCAGCACCTTCCGCTGCTCGAGGTCCACCACCGAGACGCTGTTCGCGCCCTCGTTGGTGACGTAGGCCGTGCCCCCGTCCGCGGTGGGCGCGGCCCAGTGGGGGAACGTGCCCACCGCGACCGTTCCGATGATCGTCCGGGTGGATGGATTGACGAGCGCGAGTTCGCCCGGCCCCTGCACGACCGTCAACTCGACCGCGCCGGTCGCGGTAAAGATCGGCAGGTGGGGGGAGGCTCCGGTCGGAATCTGCGCGACGACGAGGTTGCGCGTCGGATCGAGCACCTGCACCGCGTTCACGCCGGCCTGCGTGAAGTAGAGCGCGGTGCCGTCGGGGCTGAAGTTCGCCGCGCGCGGCGTCTTGTCGAGCGGGACCATGCCCACCCTCTGCCGTGCCGCGAGGTCCAGGATGGCCAGCCCCGCTGCTCCCGGTTGCTGTGCCGTGACGTAGGCGGTGCGATCGTCGGGGCTGATGGCGACGGTGTGGGGGTTGCCGACGGGAATCCGGGCGACCACCTGGTTGCGGATCGTGTCGATCACGGCGACGTCGCTGGCCCCGAACACGGCGACGAGCACCAGCCGCCCGTCCCGGGTGATCGCCAGCCCCTGCGGGTTCTTGCCGACCTCGATCGTGCTGACCACCCGGTCCGTGGCTGTGCTGATCACGCTCACGGTCGAGCCGCTGGTGCTGGTGGCGTAGACTCGCGCCCCGTCCGGAGAGGCCACGAGGCCTTCGGGCCCCGGGGGAACCGGGATGGTCTTGACGACGCGGTTGGTTCCCGTGTCGATTACGGCGACGGCGTTGTCGCCGTACAACGCGACGTAAGCCTTGGGCGGCGCGGGCGTGGCCCATGCCGCCGCGTACATGGGCGCGGCGGCGCCGGCCCAGGCCATCAGCGCCACCGCGGCCGTGGCCGTTAGGCCGAGTCGGCGGGAGCCGGCGCCGGGGCGAAGGCGATCGTGCGGTGACACATTCGGTCGCATCGTGAATCCTCCAGGGCGGATTGGACCGGGCCGGCATCGGGGGCCCACCCCC